>DATKDD010000387.1:0-5489 GCA_035512875.1 Gemmatimonadaceae bacterium
CATGAGCCTGGGCGACGTGACCTATCTCGTCGCATCGGTTTTGCTAGGCGTGGGGGCCGCGCTCGCGGTGTGCAGCGCGGCCGCTTTTGTCATGGGCGACGGTTCCGCGCTGTCACTTGCCCTCGCCATGGTCGTGGCCATAGTCGTCGGGGGCATCGGCCGGTTCACCACCCATGTCCCCAAGGACATCAGCTTTCGCGATGCATTTGCCATGGTCTCGCTTTCGTGGACGGCTGTGGCGCTGGTTGGAGCGCTTCCTTATCTGTTCTCGGGCGTGCTGACCAGCCCCGCGGAGGCGCTGTTCGAATCGATGTCCGGGTTCACCACCACCGGATCGACGGTGCTCGTCGACATCGAGGCCACGCCACCAGGTATCCTGCTTTGGCGAAGCCTAACGCAATGGCTGGGCGGGATGGGATTCGTGGTGCTTGGTGTAGCTGTGCTGCCGTATCTCGGTGTGGGTGGCATGCAGCTCTTTCGCCTCGAGGCACCGGGACCCACCACCGACCGGTTGCGGCCGAGGATCCGCGAGACCGCGAAGTTGCTGTGGGCGGTCTACGCGGCACTCACCGCACTGCTTATCGTGCTATTCTTGCTAGGCGGTATGACGCCGTTCGATGCGGTCAATCATGCGTTCACCACCATGCCGACGGGGGGCTTCTCTACACGGAATGCCTCGATGGCGGCGTTCGGCCCGTACATCCAGTGGGTCACGATCCTCTTCATGTACCTCGCCGGCACCAGCTTCACCCTGCACTACCGATTGTTGCATCGTGGGCCGCGCACCTATTGGCAGAGCGCCGAGTGGCGGCTCTACTCCGGCATCATTGCGGTCGGGACCCTGATAGTAGCGCTGTTCCTGCACGATCAAGGGCTTGCTGTGGAGCATCGCATCCGCGATGCCGCTTTCCAGGTTGTGTCGATCGTGACCACGACGGGCTTCGCCACGGCCGATTTCGTCGTCTGGCTTCCGGGTGCCCAGGTCGCGCTGTTTCTCCTTTTCTTCCTCGGCGGCATGGCCGGCTCGACCGCCGGCGGGATCAAGATGATCCGCGTGCTGCTGGTGCTGAAACAGGCGTGGATCGAGGTGCGAAGGCAGCTACATCCACGAGCCGTGCTACTGCCAAAGGTTGGGGGCAGAACGGTGCCTGAACATGTCATGCTCAACGTCCTCGGCTTTATCTTCCTGTACCTGCTACTGTTCGGCCTCGGAACGCTTGCCATGGCCGGCTTCGGACTCTCGCTTCCGGCGGCAGCCGGCGCGGCCGCGACGAGCGTGAGCAACGTGGGCCCGGCTCTGGCCGAGCTTGGGCCCACCGCCAACTTCGGCGGAATACCCTGGGAGGGTCAACTCGTTCTCTGCTTTCTCATGCTCGTCGGCCGTCTCGAAATCTATACGGTGCTTCTTCTCTTCCATCCCGGGCTTTGGCGGCGCTGACGTACTTCGGGTGCTGCGCCGATTCGCGCCTGACGCGAGTTGAGCTGGCCTTACGATGCGGCCGCTCAGCCGCACTTTTCGGTCACCCACGTCCAACCTCGAGCGGGGGCTCCCCCATTGCGTGCCGTGACGGCGGGGTAGACCGATGAAGTTTCTGCCCGCTCAGCTCGCGTTTTTTCTCGACAACCGGAGCGCCCGGAAGAACGTACGGGTATTGCTCAAGCTGGTGCTGCTGTTCGTGGCACTGGTGCTCGCCTTCAGCATCGCGTTCCACGTTCTCATGGAGGCCGAAGGCCAGGAGCACTCGTGGCTGACAGGAGTGTACTGGACGCTCACCGTGATGTCGACTCTGGGGTTCGGCGACATCACGTTTCACAGCGATGCCGGGCGCCTGTTTTCCATGCTGGTGCTTCTGTCGGGGGTCGTGTTTCTGCTCGTTCTTCTGCCGTTCACTTTCATCCAGTTCTTCTACGCTCCGTGGATGGAGGCACAGCGCCAGCTGCGGGCACCGCGCGATCTGCCGATCGAGACACAGGGGCACGTGATTCTCACTCGTTATGATCCGGTTACTCTCTCGCTGATCGAGCGACTGGACCTCTACAAGCGGCAGTACGTGGTCGTGGAGCCAGAGCTCAAGCGCGCGCTCGAGCTGCACGACCTTGGCGTGCCGGTCGTGCTGGGTGACCTGGACGACAGGGAGACGTATCGCCTGCTTCGGGCCGATCGGGCCGCGCTGGTCGTGGCGGGGGGAGACGATTTCCTCAACACCAACATTGCCTTCACCGTGCGCGGGCTCACCGAGAAGACACCGATCGTCGCTCTCGCGCGGGATCCGGATTCGGTGGATGTCATGCAGCTTGCCGGTGCCACGCACGTGGTGGAGCTGGCCACGATGCTAGGCCGCTCGCTGGCGCGGCGCACGCTCGGCGGCGATACGCGCGCGAACGAGATCGCCCGCTTCGACGAGCTGGTCATCGCAGAGGCGCCGGTGCTCGGCACACCGCTGGTAGGCAAGAAGCTGGTCGATACCGGTCTACGGCAGGCGACAGGACTGTCGGTCGTCGGACTCTGGCAGCGGGGGCGATTTACCCCGGCGGCGCCTGACTCGGTGATCGAGCCGTCCAGCGTAATGGTGCTCGCGGGTACCGAGGAACAGCTCGCGACATTCGATGAGCTGTGCGTGATCTACAACACGCCTGACGAGCCGGTGCTGATCCTTGGTGGCGGCAGGGTCGGCCGCGCGGCCGCTTCGTGCCTCAAGGAACGTGGAGTGCCGTATCGAATCGTCGAAAAGAATCCTTCGATGATACGGGATGCCGATCATTACGTGCTCGGGTCAGCCGCCGACCGGTCGGTGCTGGAGAGCGCCGGCATCAAGTCGGCGCCTACCACGATAATCACGACGAACGACGATGCCGCCAACATCTACCTGACGATCTACTGCCGGCGACTCCGCCAGAACATGCAGATCATCAGCCGGGCGAATCTCGAGCGGAACATCCCGACGCTCCACCGTGCCGGTGCCGATCTCGTAATGTCCTACGCGTCAATGGGAGCCGATGCGATCTTCAACGTGCTCGAACGCAACGAGATCTTCATGGTCGCCGAAGGTCTCGATGTATTTCGCGCCGCGGCGCCCGAATCGGTCGTCGGCCGCACGCTGGCGGAGAGCGGGATTCGCGAACAAACCGGCTGTCTGGTGCTTGCCATCGACTCCGGCGGCACCATGCACGTAAGCCCACCGCCGACGACGGTGATATTGAGTGACGCCGAGCTGATCCTCATTGGCACGACCGACGCCGAAGAGAAGTTCATGGAGGAGTTCGACCGGCGAAAGTCCTGACGGTCCTGCCGGCACGTCGCCGCTCGAACGCTCCACGTCAGGCGACGCGGCGTAAGGCACGTGCGAGCATCTCGAATATCTGGTCGATGTGTTCACGCCCGGCGATCAGCGGTGGCGAAAGTGCGACGGTATCGGCCGCCACCCTGGTCAGCACTCCCTGCTCGAAGCAGTCCAGAAAGACATCGAACCCGCGCGCGCCGACTGCCTCATCCCGCACCGCCAACTCGATGCCGGCGACCAGGCCGATCGCGCGGAGATCGATTACGTGCGGAAGGTCGCGCAGCGAGTAGACCGCTTCTTCCCAGTAGGGAGCCAGCTCGGCGGCGCGGGCGAACAGCTCCTCATCGCGGTAGAGGTCGAGCGTCGCCAGCGCGGCGGCGCAGGCGAGCGGATGACCGGAGTAGGTGTAGCCGTGGAAGAACTCGATCCCCCGTTCGGTGGCGCCTAACACCGTGTCGTAGATGCCGCGGCGGGCGAACACCGCCCCCATTGGTACGGTGCCGTTCGTCAACCCCTTGGCGACGGTCATCAGGTCGGGCGTCACGCCGAACCGGTCGGCGGCAAACGGCGCGCCCAACCGGCCGAATCCGGTGATGACCTCGTCGAAGATGAGCAGAATGCCGTGCGCGTCACAGATGGCGCGGAGTCGTTCCAGATATCCGGCTGGCGGCAACAGCACTCCGGTAGAGCCGGCGACCGGCTCGATGATGACCGCTGCGATGGTGTCAGCGCCGCTCTCGGCGACCATCCGCTCGAGTCCGTCGGCAAGGTGGGCGCCCCAGGCGGGTTGGCCGCGGGTGAACGCGTTATGCGCCAGGTCGTGTGTATGCGTCAGATGACCGACGTGCGGCAGCAGCTGCGCGGCGAACGCCTGCCGGTTGTTCTGGATACCGCCCACGGAAATGCCGCCGAATCCCACGCCATGGTAGCCGCGCTCGCGGCCGATGAACCGCACGCGCGAGGGCACGCCACGAGCACGGTGGTAGGCGAGCGCCATCTTGAGGGCGGTGTCGACTGCTTCGGAACCCGAGTTCACGAAAAAGACGCGGTTCAGATCGCCCGGTAGCATGTCGGCCAGCCGCTCGGCGAGCGCGAAGCTGAGCGGATGGCCCATCTGGAATCCCGGCGCGTAATCCAGTACCGCGGCCTGCTCGGCGATTGCAGCGGCGATAGGTTCGCGGCAGTGTCCCGCGTTCACGCACCAGAGGCCCGCGGTGGCATCCAGGATCTGCCTGCCATCGGCGGCCGTGTAGTGCATGTCCTTGGCGGCCACCAGCAGGCGAGGTGCCAGCTTGAATGCCCGGTTTGCGGTGAACGGCATCCACTGCGCGTCGAGTGATGCGGCGCTGCGGCTGGCGAGAGGGGCGCTGGTGAGCTCTGCTTGAAGGAAATCGGTCATTGTGCGGGCTGGCGTGAAACGCAGAATAGTGCGCTTCGCGCGTCACGGACGCAACATGATGGGCGTGCAGCCGCTAGATCTCGTTGTTCCGGGCCGCCGCGCGGTCTCCGAGCGATGACAACACGGATGGCGACAGTCGCGATGTGCTGTCGGCACCGGTGCGGAGGTCGTTCTCGTCGTCGTCGCCTGACGAACTGGGGAGCGCGCGTTCCATGAGGCCCAGCACGTCGGCAGCCAGCTCCGGAAAGAGCGCCCGGCCGACCGCCGCAATTCGATATTGGAGAGGCATCACCAACTCGGCGTCCCCGTAGCGGCACGCGTCGACTATTTTCTTCGCGGCCCGCTTTGCGCTTATGGTAAGTCCCGGAAGTGAACCGGCGATGCTGAACCAGGCATACTCCACCTCGTGCTGTCCCCGGATCTGTGCGTTGATCGGGCTGCCGGTGCGCATCAGTCCCGGAAACACCGTCGTCACGTAGATGTTCTCGCCGGCGAGCGCCGCTCTCATGCCCTGCGACAGTCCGGCAAGCGCAAACTTGCTCGCGCTGTAGGGCAGCATGTGGGCTACCGGAATGCGGCCGCCAATGGAGGAAACGTTTGCAATGCGTCCGCCACCCTGCCGACGCATCAACGGCAAGGCAGCCTCCATGACGTAGAGTGGACCCCAGAAGTGAACCTCCATTGTTCGCTCATAGTCGTCTTCCTGCATCAACTCGGGCGGGCCGACCTGAATGATACCGGCGTTGTTGATGAGAACGTCGAGCTGTCCAAAGTGGCGCTCGACGGACGACATCATCGCGTCGACTTCA
>DATKDD010000388.1:0-6780 GCA_035512875.1 Gemmatimonadaceae bacterium
CCGCAACACATCGAGCGCCATGGATGCCACCGCGTTGCCGTGCAGCGTGAATGGGTGCGGCGCCGGCCGTCCGTCGAGCATGACCTCCGTGGAATACAGCGGGATGTGCTCGTCGCGCCGGCTGATGAGATCGTCGTGGCAGTTGTAGAGCGTGTCGGCGACCGCCGGCTCTTCGACGATGTGATCGTCCTCGGTTTCCCGAACATAACGATCGATCGCCACGGCGTAGGAGCAGGCTCCCTCGAGCGAGAATCCCGCCTCGAACAGCGTACCGTCGAAGTAGTTCACGCCGGCGCCGGGTGCATAGCCGTGCAGTTCGCAGGCGCGCAGCAGAAGCTCCCGTGCAAGCGGTGGATCGGCGAGCAGAACCGCGGGCAGCGTCCAGGCGAGTACCTCCCAATCTCGTGCCGTGACGCCGCGCGCGTGCCACGGGGCACGGGTGCGCATCAGGTAGAAGTGTGCATCATCGAGTGCACGAGCCACGCCGAAGAAGTAGGCGAAGAGCAGGTTGCGATTGATCAGGCGGTCGAGTCCTTCGTGTCCCACGCTCTGCTCCAGCGTCTGAAGCGCCTCACGAGTCAGAGTGAGAAGTTCGCTCCAGCCTCGGCGGCGCATGGCGCTGGCGGTGGCGCGTGCACCGTCGCGCTCCGGGCCGGCGGCAATGTAGAAGGCAGCGGTCGCGCGGCCGCCCGGTTCCACCTCGAGATCCCGGGTGATCGAAAAGGCATTCCCCGAACCGCCACTCACATCAATGCGCGAGTCGGCGTCCGCGGCCAGGGCGAGCGCGAGAAACCCAGGGAGTGCAGTCCCCTCCAGGAGCACGGCATCGCCATCCTGGGACACGCGGTGCGCATCTACCGCCGCGCGAGGGGTTCGCACGCGTACCTGTCGATGCCCAAGTACCCCCTCCGCCGAAAGCGACACTCGAACCGTGTCGGTTCCGCGATTCTCTACAGCCAGGGCATAGATGGCGCCGGCGATGTCGCCGTCGCGTCCGTAGGGAGCGAAAATCGTCCCCCGCACGATGATCCCGTCGAGCTGACAGGTGAAAGTAGGCAGCCAATCGTGGGCGCGCTCCCACACGAGCCCGCTGCGGCCGAAGTCGCGGACTTCGCCATTGACGCGGACCACCGGCTTGATGAGCGGTGGCCCGTCGCCGGCGAGGAACGCTTCGGAGCCCGACACCTCTATTGCCGCACGCGCGGTGCGCGAAACGGCACCGATGGCGTGCAGCGATCCATCGGCCGGGTGAATGCAGGGGAGCGCAATCCAATGATTGCCGGTGACCTGCCACGGGACCTGAGGGACTGGGATGCGATGCACGGGGAGGAAGGTAGTGGCGCGAGGCACGAGGGGCGAGGGGGCAGATGGCTAGCAGGGTGTGCGATGAACGGTGAGGCTGCCGACCAGGTACGGAAGCCCGATCGAGCGGGACCGAGGACGCGTTAGGGTTTCAGCGGTGCCTGCAACCAAACGGGACTGGCGTCGTCGGGGCGGCGTGGACAGATTCCAACCGGTCCGGATCCATTTGACGCCATCAAGAAAGGAGTACGGGATATTCATTCCCGACGTTCCCATATTCTGAACGCCGCTCGAGCGTCGTTGTCAGCACGTCCCGGAGCGCTGCAGCTCCTGGGGCGGTCAATGCTCACCCTGATTGCCCTGGTCGGTCTGGTCGTACGGCCGGCTGATGCACAGGCGGTGATGGGCATTGGCGAGCAGGCACTCGGACCTCCGAGGGGAGTGTTTCGCGTGACGCTTGCCCCGTCGTTCGAGACGTTCGATACGCGCTTTCTCCCCGATGGCGAAACCGAACGTCTCGGCGCGCGCCTGACGACGGATGCGCTCGGTGCTTTGCACTTCCCTTCCCTGGGGCCTGCCGAAGCCGCCGTGCGGGCACTCGTTCCAGGCGGTTCGTTCGACGCGTCGATCGGTTCGTCCAGTCTGTTGGCTTCCACGAGCGTGAACACGTTACGCGTGGGCGCCGAATTGGGGTTGACGCACCGGCTGTCGCTAATGGCGTCGCTGCCTATCGTGCGTACCAGATCGGAGGTGCGGCTCGAGGTGAATGGCACGCAAGGGGGAACGGTGGGTGTGAACCCCGCGTCACTGGATCCCGACCTGGCGCAGTCCAACCAGATCACGCTCGATGAGCAGGATTTCGCGCTCCGCACGCTCGCTGATCTGGTTACCCATTGTACCTCCGCTGGCGCGAGCGATGCACGGTGCCCGACTGTACAGGCGAATCTCGCCGCCCTGCAATCGTTGGTCACAGATGCCACGGCCGCCGCCATGGCGTCGGCGGCACTCTACGGGCCAAACGCTCCATTCGCTCCGTTTACCCAGAGCGCGACCGAACTGGCGATTGCCGCCAGACTCGACGCGGTGGCTGTCGCGTTCGACTCATGGTCGTCGCTCAATCTCCCGCTTTTTCCGGGAGCGGTGTTTGCCGGAGCCGACGTGCCTGTCGGATCGCGCGATGCGCAGCGGCTGGCGACTGACCCTGCCTTCGGCATCGGAATAGACTCGCTTGTGACGCGGAGCAAGTACGGCCTGGGCGATGTAGAGCTGGGGCTTCGGCTGCTGCTCATCGACACTCCGGGCCGTGAGCGGCGGCTTTCCCCTGGCGGGGTCGGGTTGCGCGTGGCACTGGTCGCGGGCGCGCGGATAGGCACCGGCGAGCCGCCTGATGCAAACCGGCCGTTTGACCCCGGCACCGGGGACGGTCAACACGACCTGATCGGCGGCGCCCATGTCGATCTGCTTCTCGGAAACCGACTCTGGGCGACGGTGACGGGACGTTATGTGCAGCAGCTGGAGGACCAGCTCCCCATGCGCGTCTGGCCGCGAACGGCGGCGCTTGCCCCGCTCGGCTCCCTGTTCGAGGTCGAGCGAAAGCTCGGAGACGTCATCGAATTCGAGGTAGCGCCGCGGTTCACGTTCGGACGCTACCTGTCGGTCGGCGCGCGCTATGCCTATCGCGACAAGCAGGAGGACACGCATCACTACGCATCCGAAGTCGTGCTCCCTCCGGACGCGGCCTTCCAATCGGCGAGCGTGCTCGACACCGGGACGGCGTTCACGGAGCAGGAGCTGGGAGTGGGCTTCACCTACTCGACCGTTTCCGCCGCCGCGGGCGGATTGACGCGCCTGCCGTTGGAGATCAGCTACCAGCACGTGGAGTCGTTGTCCGCAGAGGGCGGTTACGTACCAAAGCGGTCACGTGACGAGATTCGGCTGCGTATTTACTTGCGGTTGTTCGGTGGCTCCTAGCCAAAGGTTACACGGCTTGGCCAGACGCCAGCGGAGCAAGCCTCTTACCGACGTGTGCGCCGCTTTGGTGCGACAGGAGGCGTAGAGGCCGCGTTGAGGAGCTCTCCGGCATGAGCACGACCGAGCTTGCTTTCCGTGTCGCCGCCCAGCATCCGCGCGATCTCGGTGACCCGAGCCTCGCCCTCGACGCAGTGCGTGTCGGCGGCGGTAATGCCCGAACTCGCACTCTTGGCCACCACTATGTGGTGGTGCGCCCGTGCGGCGATCTGCGGAAGATGGGAGATCGCGAGCACCTGGTGATGCGTGGCGAGCGCGCGCATTGCGTCTCCGATCTGCAGTCCGACACGTCCGCCGATTCCGGCGTCGATTTCGTCGAAAACGAGGGTAGGCGTATGATCGAGTCGCGCGACGATCGTCTTGAGCGCCAGCATTACGCGAGACAGCTCCCCGCCTGACGCGACTCGGGCAAGCGATCGTGGTTCGTGGCCGACATTCAACGAGACGAGGAACTCCACGTCTTCGGCACCAGTTGCCGCGACTTTCTCGCGAGGAAGGAGCTGCACCAGGAACCGTCCGTCGGGCATGCCGAGCTGCGGAAGCAACGCCTCCACATCGCGGGCGAGGCGGTCACCAGCTTCTGTTCGGCGTGCGGTTAGAGCCCTGGAATCTGCCAGGAGTCGTGACTGGATTTCGGCACGTCGGCCCTCCAGCACGCGGAGGTCGAAGTGGCCGCCCTCGACGATGTCGAGTTCGGCCTGAGCGGCCTGGCCGGCTTCCATCACGTGACGGATTGTAGCACCGTACTTTCTCGTAAGGTGAAATAGCAGGTTCTTGCGCCGTTCGACCTCGGCAAGCCGTGCCGGGTCGAGATCGATGTGGTGTGCGTACGCGGCGGAGTCCCGTGCCAGCTCTTCCAATGCGTAATAGGCGGTCTCGCACAGCTCGCGGAGGCGTGAGGCACTGGAGTCGAGCTGTTCGAGGCGGCTTACCGATCGCGCAATGCCGCCCAATCGGTTGAGGATCGCATGTTCGCTTCCCTCCAGCTCTGCTGCCGCGGCCGTCGCGAGCTCTCGCAGCTCTTCGGCGTGCCCGAGTCGCCGTGCTTCCTCCTCGATCAGCTCCTCCTCTCCTTCACGCAGCCGCGCGTCATCGATTTCCGAGACGACGTGCCTGAGGTAGTCGGCTCGCTTCTCGATCTCGGCGCGGCGGTTGGTGAGCGCATCGATCTCCGTGGTTATGGCTCGCCAGGCCGCGTGTGATTCGGCTACCGCGGAGGCCAGTTCGCCCGCTCCGCCGAATTCGTCGAGGATGCGCTTCTGCGATTCGGGATCGATGAGCGTTTGGGCCTCGTGCTGGCCATGGAGGCTCACCATCATACGGCCGACCTCGCCCAGCGTGGCGGCGGTGGTCGCCGTGTCGTTGAGCCAGGCGCGGGTGCGTCCCGAACCGTGAACCTCGCGGCGAAGGATCACGACGCCGCCGTCCGCTTCGAGGCCTCTTTCGTCCAGCAGCGCGGACAGCGCCGGGCGGTCGGCCGAGTCGAACACGCCTTCGACCACCGCCTTGTCGGCGCCTGTTCGCACGACATCGCTGCCTGCGCGCTCGCCGAGGAGGAATCCTAACGCGCCGACGATGATGGACTTGCCCGCGCCTGTCTCACCGGTGAGTACGTTGAAGCCGGAGACGAGTGGCAGGGCGAGCGATTCGATGATGGCGAAGTTGCGGATTCTGAGTTCGGTCAGCACCGCGAGAGTTCGTCGTGCTCGGGCAGCCCGCCCCATCCCAGCTTGCGGCGCATGCGCGAAAAGAAGGTCACGTCGCTGAAGCGCACGATGAGGACAGGCGCGTCCGCACGACGCACAATCAGCGTATCGCCTGGTGGAACGGTGGCGCCAACCTGGCCATCGATCGTGACCAGAAGCTCCTCGGGACCATCCAATGCTTGCACATGGATCGTCGCGCTGGAGGGTAATACGACCGGCCGCACGCCGAGCGAGTGTGCGGAGATCGGGGTCACGATCAGCGACTCCACCGTGGGCACCACTACCGGTCCACCGGCTGACAGGTTGTATGCGGTCGAACCGGTAGGCGTGGAGATGACGATCCCGTCTGCCGCGTACGACGCGATCGTTTCATCGTCGACGGAGATGCTGAGTCGCACCACGCGCGCGAATCCGCCCTTGTGCAGCACGACGTCGTTGAGCGCGCGCCAGGGGGGCTGCCCTGCCCCCTGCTGAGTGTAGGTCTCGAGCGTCATCCGCGGTTCGGTTCGGTGCTCGTTGGCGACGAACCGGGCGATCGCCCCGTGCATCTCCTGCGCGTTGCAGCAGGTGAGGAAACCTAACCGGCCCAGATTGATGCCGAGTACCGGCACCTGGCGGCCGGACAGAAAGCGAGCGCCGCGGAGCATGGTGCCATCTCCGCCCAGGGTCAGGAGCAGATCGATGTCGTCAGGCGACTCAACGACATCGGCTCCTTCGATCAGCTCGTCGAGCCCGCTTTCGAGGGCGAACGACACGCCAAGACCGGCGGCGGCGCCGTACAACTCCCGGAGCAATACACCCAGGCCATCGAAGCGGCGGTTGGCGATGATCCCGACACGCGTCACCCGGCCAGCGCCTCGCTCTCGAGAAGAGCGCGGACGCGCGCGGCGATGCCCTCCGGATCGAGACCTGTGGCGGCCAGCTGCCGCTTGCGGGGCGCGTGCTCCATGAACATGTCGGGGACGCCATGGGTGCCGACGCGCACGCCCGCATCCATCCGGTGGATGACCTGTGCCATGTAGGCGCCGAATCCATTGACCACCGTCCCTTCCTCGACCACCAACACCGCACGGTGATCCTGCAGCACCGCGGCCAGCGTCAGGCTGTCATAAGGCTTGAGGAAGCGGCAGTTGACGACGGTCACGTTGAGTCCCTCGGCGGACAGCCGGTCCGCGGCCCCAAGCGCCTGATCGACCATGGTGCCCACCGCGAGTATGGCTACCTGCTCACCCTTGCGCACGACTTCCCAGGTGCCGTACGGCACCGGCTCGACATCGGCCATTGGCCGCGCTTTGTCAGGCGCCGTGTCGCGCGGGTAGCGGAGGCAGAACGGCCCGTGGGCGTGGCCGGCAGCCGCGCGCATGAGGCCGAGCATTTCGTTGCCATTCTTCGGCGCGGTGACAGTCATTCCGGGCACCGCGAGCATGTAGGCGATGTCGTACAGCCCCATGTGCGTCGGCCCGTCTTCGCCAACGAGCCCCGCGCGATCCATGCAGAACACGACCGGCAGGTGCTGGATCGCCACGTCGTGGATGATGTTGTCGTAAGCGCGCTGCAGGAAGGTCGAATAGATGGCGACGAATGGCTTGATGCCGTCCGTCGCCAGCCCCGCCGCGAAGGTTACGGCATGCCCCTCGGCGATTCCGACATCGAAGAACCGATCGGGGTGCGCCTGGGCAAAGATGCCCGTTCCCGTACCGCTCGGCATCGCCGCGGTAATGGCGACGATGTTTTTCTGTTCCGC
>DATKDD010000389.1:0-12236 GCA_035512875.1 Gemmatimonadaceae bacterium
AGGTTCGGGGCGTAGCGTAGCCCGGTAGCGCGCCTGCTTCGGGAGCAGGAGGTCGCTGGTTCAAATCCAGTCGCCCCGACTGCCATAACTACAACTATTATAACGGTTTATACAAAACTCCCCGGCCGCTTACGCGGTGCGGGGTTTTGTCTAGCATCTGCTCAGGATCCACCCGGCGGTCGGCGGCGCCGCTGTCTTACCTCGATCTCCAGCGACTACTCACCGACACCGCGTTCGCTTTCCGGTCGCTCCCGCTGGTGACAACGGAGCGAGTGTCCTTAGGCGACGTGGAGCTGGGCGCCAAGGCGATCCTCATCGACGCGATGCCAGGCGTGCGGGCCGGAGAGCCTCAGCGTCTCCTCGGCCTGCGGTTCGCTGTCGCTGGGCTCGTCCGGTTGGGAACAGGAAAAAACGATCTGCCGGAAAGCTTCGTCGACATCGGCACAGGCGACGGCCAGACCGACATCGAAGGACACGCGGCACTCGATCTCTCGCTGGGAAGGCGCATCCTCACCTCGTTCGTGGCGCGCTACGTCGCGCAGCTCGCGGACGAGCCGGTAGTCAGGATTCCCGACTACGCGGGCCAACCGTTCGTCGCGGCCTTCCGCCAGCAGAAGGTCAACCGTGACCTCGGCGACATTCTCGAGCTGGAGATTACTCCACGTTTCGCTCTAAGCGATTTCTTTGCAGTCGCAGGTTGGTATCAGCTGCGGCGCAAAGAGGAAGATCAGTACAGCCTCGCTGCTCCCGAGGTCGATGGACCGTCGCCGAACGCCGCCGTGCTCTCATTTGGTACGGCGCTCACCGAACACCGCGCTGGCTTCGGCTTCGCATTCTCGAACATGACCGCGTTCCAGCGCGGAAGGGCGCGATTTCCCTTCGAGCTTTCGTATCTCCACTTCGAGACGACGAGCGCGAAGCGGGGGATGGCGCCCGACCTCAGCGGCGATGTGGTGCGCGCGCGGCTGTACGTGCGGCTCTGGGGCCGCTAGCCGCTACGCGTCGCTCCGCCGCGCCCGAGAAGCCTTCGTGGCCCGCAGCGACGCTGGATGTTGCGTCGCAAGGGCTCACGAAGGCTTCGAGTAGGCAGGCGGAGCGACCCCGCGGTTCAGCTGGCCTAGCTCCGCCTGCGGATGAAAATCACGATCGCCGAGGAGAGGAGATAGAACCCTCCTCCGATGCCCATGACCCCGTACTCGGCTGGCCCGCCGTCGCCGAAGAACTTGACCATTCCCATCGCCATGCCGAAGAGCCCGCCAAGGAAAAGGACCCAAACCAAAATGGTAAGAAGATTCTTCTCCACTCACTCCTCCTTCTGAGCAGCGCTACAGGGCTGTTGTCTTAGCGTCGCGAAGCTGCTACTCGGGACGTTGCCAGTTATGGCAGAATACTGCAACAGGGGTCAGCGGGCGTGACGCCGACTCTACCCGCGATGCCGAAGTCGGCGTAGACCCGCTGTCCTACCCTAAGACCGCTGGCGACCGGCGTGCTCGCTCGGAAGCGGAAGGTCTTGCCGGTCGCGTTGTTGCGCGCCGTCACGATCCCGGTCGCCACGTTGATCGCGGTGATGCCGCAGCACGGCGGAGCCGCGGTGACCTGGCCTCTGACGTTTACCGCGCCGCCGCGCAGGCCGGCCGCCCCGCGCGCCGCAGCGACGATAGGGCAGAGCACGGGTCCGCACCATAGATCCGGATCTTGCCGGTTTCGAAATCGGCCCACACGCCCTGGCCGACGTGCAGGCTCCCCAGCGTCGCGGCGTCGGTCACTTGAAACCGGAAGGTTTGGCCGCGCAAGCTGCCAGCGTGTTAATGCGGTTTGAGTCGTCGCCTCGTCATTGACGCGTGAGGGTAAACGATCTCGTGACAGTGTTAGGTTCGGATCCGATCGGTGGGCCGCGGGCTTCAATGGTCACTGTGCAAGGATCCTCAGTCGGACAGGGTTGAAGTCGAACTGTGAACGATGCCTCCGTCGGGTTACCGTGAGTCGCTTGACCGTCAATCTGTATCCGCCTAGGTCCGCTGATCCCGGTTTCGCCACTGTAGAAAAGATTGACGTTCATTCCACCACCAGCTTTGGAGAGCCTGAGCTTCATCGGAACATCCGCGCCACCGAGCGGGATATTCACGAGATCCTGAGGCTGCGAGACCTCGATTCCTATGATCTGCGCAGGGTAAAGTTCGAGGATTGCAGACTTGCTTTCCTTCTGACCGCCGAATTCAGCCGAAACAGTAACGGTGGCTGAACGCGAAGACGGCACCGGTACAGCGCCGAAAGAGTAGTGGTAGCGAGTCTCTCCCGCTTCAACAGTAAGAATCTCCGGTACCGTAAGTGATGGTTCCGATGAAAAAACTTTCACCGGGAATCCGCCAGCCGGCGCAGGGGCGGTAAGCTCGATCCAGCTGCCCCACCAGCCAGTATAAGACCCCGTGTAGGAGGAAAAACTTCGGAGAGCACGAGGAAGGACTGTTACAGGAAATGATTTTGTCACTCCACCGTAAGTGGCGGAAACGGTGTCCTGCTGAGGCACAGGGAAAGGAACACCAGAAACGTTCCACTGTGCACAGTTCTCGGGGGAAGTTCCAGATGCTAAAATTCCAGATCCTAAAATTCCAGATCCTAAAATTCCAGATCGTACCTTTTCAGATCCTGACGACGGTGCCAGAGCCGCTTGAGTGCTTGATGTGAATCCGATGACTGCTCCCCGGTCGGGGGCGGGGCCATCGAGGCAGGCTCTGCACCTTATTCGTTGGTCTGTTTCAGATTGTGTCGTGGTGCATTCGAGCGATGCAAGTTTGGCTGGGACCGGCTTGCCTTGGGGCCTCTGTTCAAACCTTCGCTGCGCGCTCATTGAACTCGCGCCAAGCAGGGTAAGTATCAGACAAAGTGCGATGGTGACGAGATAGCGAATTTTGCAATTTGTTTGATGCATGAAGCCCTCCCCAACATGGACCATGGATAGGACAATCCCCGCGCACTGGTTAAGCTGCTCGTCGCTTCGAAGCGTTGCAACCCTTTGGGGCCGCCGCCCACCCGATCCCATGAATAGTTCCTTCCGCTTGGGGCGGGACTCGCACAGTCGACCAATCCGATCGTGACATGGCCGAAGCCGTCTAACATACATGGCCTTCACCCGCGAGGAACCGCGGGCATGCAGCCGGTCGCGGTGTGCTGCGCAGTTACGATCCCCGTCTTCGCCTCGATCGCGGTGATATTGGCGGGGGGCTCTTCTTCCTCTTCCCCGGGCTGCGCTATCGCGGGCTGTGCCAGCGCGGCGAAAATCGCGACCGCTACGAACGCGAGCACGGAGTGCAGGCTCTTCTTCTTCTGCATGTTGCCCTCTACTGGGTGGGGTTTCTTAACGGATCGATCGTACCGGATCATCGCTTATCCTCCCGGCGCTAGCCGCGAGCTGTCGCCGATCCTCAGGTGGCGACGGAGCTATGGCCGTGGGGGACGCGTGATCCGGCGCGGCACAGCCGGCACGGGCGTCGTCTTTAGATTCTGCGGGACCGACGTGCGCCAAGCTGGCTCGAGCCGTTCGAGCGCGTCGATGATGGCGTTAGCATACTCGCGCGCGCCGCGTACGTTCGGGTGCCCCCACGCGGCGTACATGCACCACGGATTGAGCCCCTGCCCCAACACCTGACACTGCTGCTGCCGCGACAGCAAGGCTTGGTCTGGCTTGAGACCCCACAGCCAACTGTCCGGCGCCCCATAGCAATGCCTCGACTCGAACGGGACGCGCGCGAAGGCGGCGCGAGGCCGCTCCAGCACCGCTGTTTGCGCGGTGGGAAACTGTGGACGGCCGCCGGACGGCCGGCGGACGACTGCGGCGGTGGACAGCTCGAGCGGGCGCGCCTCGGCGACCGCCTGCCGCAAGCCTTCGATGGATTCCTCGTTGAACACCCTCGACTGTCCGGCCAGACGGTCCCGCGTGAGGATCGTCACCAGACTGGCAGCCAAGCCAAACCCGGGTATGGTAGCAAAAAGAAGTGCTAGCGCCTCCGCGGGCGTGCTTCCTGAAACGATCGGAAAGTAGCTGGTGACGACGACTTTCGCGTTCGGGAACGAGGTCAGGACCAGCGACAGCAACTCCTTCATCCGCGGGCCGACGCGCTCGCGTGTGAGGCGGCGAATCCACTGCTCCTTGGTCTCGTCCCCTGTTATGTTGTTTATGCTCGGGTCGCTCGTGAGGATCGACGTGATAACGACATCGTTGATCCCGCCGCTGAGGAGTACGACCCCGACCTCCTCGGGCGCGACGTTCAGATCCGCCAGCCGCTTCTGCGCCATCGACACCTGCGCGGTAATGGACGGCCAGTCGCGCGGCACTTCGCCGGCGCGCGCGGGGTGGGCGTCTTCCGCCTCGTTCGCCTTGATATGCGCCCCGGAATGCGCGAAGACGTGCTTCACGACCGCCCGCCCTGGCAGCCGGTCGATGAGCCAGCGCTGCACGATCGTGGAGAACTTCGAGTCCTCGTTCAGGCCCTGCCCCCACATGATCGAATCGCCGATCACGAGCATGTGGAAGGGACCGCTCTGGACGGTCGGGAGCCAGGTCGGAAGTGGCGTGGCTGGCGCCGGCTGCGCGATCAGCCCCGGGAAGCCGCCGAGCGCGTGATATGCCCCACCCAGGGCGGCGGTGGCAGCGGCGGCCCTAAGAAACTCTCGGCGGTCGAACCGCCGGTCACGTTCTGTCGTCATGGGTTGCTCCTTATTCCGGCGGGCGAGGCCGCACCGACCGACGCTTGGTGACATCGAAGACAGCGGGCGAGATCGGCCGCAAACGAAGCGACCGAGCGGCTTCGACCCGCGTAGTCAAAGGGCTCGTCGAGTTTGCTGATGAACGGTCCCTCTACGGTCGCCGACCTGGAAGTCGGGCAGGCGGCTTAATGTTGGTCGGGATCTTGGGCGGCTGCGCCGCCGTTGGTGTCACAGGCTTGTCGACGACCACACCTCCTCTCAGCAGGAGATTCCTCTGCATGCCGGTATAGCTGACCGTGTATTTCTCGCCCCCGATGTCGATCTGCCCAGTCCCGTGTGGGAGCGTACGCACAGGAAAGCTGAAATTTCCATTGTTGTCCGAGAGAACCACGTAAGTATCGCCGCCAATTTTCAGTCTCACGTTTTGCCGCGCGGCGGCGCTCCCGTCGGGGCGGTGCGCCGTTCCAGTCAGAGGAGCTGCACCCGAACTCGTATCAGTCGCCTCGCCGCGAAGCGTGAAAAAGGTTCTGAACAGTTTGTCCAAGTAGACATCCACCCAGAACTGATCATTCGCCCCGCAGTCGAGCTCAATCGAGGTAGCCTGCTCCTGTCCAGTCCCTTGCTGCATCGCGGTCGAGTATGTGGTTCCCTGAACCTTGTCGCCCCCACCCGAGATCAAGGCGGCAAGCCCGGTAACGTGTTCGACGACCGTTTGGGAACGCGTTTGCGAGACCCCCGTAGACTGAAAATCCTCCCGTGAATAGCTCCCACCGGGGCTACCTGAAGCCTTACACTCGAGACTCTCGAAGGGGATGAAACGCGCGCCGAAGGAGCTTTGCGTGCCGAAGTAGTCTCGCGTTATCACGCTTTTATCGAGTCGTCTTGCTCCTTTGGACGTCGATTGACTCGCAGCTGCTACAGGGTAAAGCGGGGGATTACTGAGGTGCGGATTCAGGGCAATGAACTGCTCGGCGACGGAGGGGAGCTTCTGCCTAAGCTCAGCGGCACTGTAGTAGTTCACCCCAGAATAGGCTATCGGGGCTAGGTAGACCTTCCCATTGTGCGCCAGATAGCTGTAGAGCACGTCGTGGAGCACGATGAAGAGGTCTCCTCCGCCAGGGTACTGATGCATCTTCGTTTTATAACTCGCACCAACGGAGATGGAGATCCCCTGGGTGTTCGTCGTGCCAGTCGTATTTGTGGTTGTAGTGGTGACCTCGGTTTGCTCTGCCAGGTCGGCTATGATGTTCACTGCAGCGAGAATTGGCACCGCGCCTGCGGCGCTCTGCGACGCCTGTCCCGCAGTCTTGGCGCCAGCTGCGTTACCCTCCGCGGCCGCCTTGAGCGCGTCTAGCATCAACTCGTTGCTGGCGTGTCCCAATATCGCGCCAGCTCCCAGGCCGAGGGCTTGTCCGAACATGTCGAACATGCCGCCAGTGGTGGTGGTCTCCACGAGGCCGGACGTGCGCGCGAAATCCCACGAGACAACAGTATTGGCAGTCGACGTCTGCTCGAACATGCTGCTACTTCCGAATCCTGGCTGAGCCCCCAGACCAGGTGGCTCGTAAACGATGCTGATGAGCTGATAGGGGACAACGAACGCGCCGAGCTGAGGTCTCAGGCGCGGGTAGACACGTACAGTGGTATCACCCCCGGGGCGGTGGATCGTGATGAGCTGCACGCCAAACGCCCGCGGATTGAAGGTGACCGAAGCCCGCGTACCCATATTCGTAATGGTCGCGTCCTCCTTGACTACAGATCCGTCGGGTTCCGGCAATGCGATCGTGATCCCGAACCCTGCAGGCCTGTCCACGATCGCAAACTCGTACTTCACGTTGTATGAGTTGATCTCGGCCACATACTGCGGCGGGACATCTCCCCCATACTCCTCCTTCTTGTAATCGGGGATTTGCGGCGGGTAACTCGGCTCGAGCAGGAAGTGGAACGTGTTGGTAGAGCCGTTGAACGTGCCGATCTCAATCGTCTGCTGTGGCACCGCCTGTGGCATAATGGAGTTCATCTGCTGAGCAGCGTTGAAGATGTGCACCTTCCCTGGAAGGTTCTGCGCGCGCATGTAGCTCGGAGATAGCATGGTGGCTGCGATCACAATCAGTGAGATCGGACAGCGAGTATGGTTGATCATCTTTCATAACCTCCGAGAGTTGCCGCGTTATTTTGTTCGTCCACTTCTTTACAGCACCGCGTTGGAGAGTGCTTCGATTCCTCTCGAGATGCTGGCCAGTGCGGTCCTGGCACTCTGCGCGTCCCGTGTGTTCGCGAATGCGTCGATTGCCACGCTCAACTCTCCCGCTCGCTCGCTCATCTGGCTTGTCGTTGACGGTCGGCCCAGCTGACTCAGAACCGCTCGGTCCCGAAGCTTCGCGCTCGACGCCTGAATAACCGTCAGTGCGCCGCGTAGCTCGGCGATGTCCTTCGCGCAGCAGCGCTCACCCCAGTTGGTGATTATTTCGACCTGAGTTGCCACGGCGGCCGCAGGCGGCTGAGTTTTGGGCGGCGCAGGTGCCGGGGCTGGCTGCGCGGCGGGGCGCCTGCCGGGGAGTCTGATCGCAGTCGGTACCTGCGGAGCTGGCGCCGCGGGCGCGGCACGCGGATGTGCCTTGGCCTGTACTTCAATTGCCGTCGCGAAGAGCGGCGCTGGCGCGACCGCTAGCGCTGCAAGTGCTGCGATGCGGCGTGGAGATGTGCGCGAATTTCGGATCAAGCGATTTGCTCCGGTTTAACCTTCGTGTCGCTACGGGGCCCGCGCGCCTTGCGTGCCCCCGAACAGATCGAGCGTGTGGCGCAACGTGACTTTGTAAACCGCGGGTGGAGCGGATTTCGCCGCACGCAGACGCTGCTGCGTGGCCTGCGGGTTTACTGCTCCCGCGACTGCGCCGCGCACGTCGCCAGCGGCGGCCCGGCGGGCGCGACCCAATAGTCCGCCACCCCTCTGAGCAGTCGTCTGCGCGACTTGGCGTGCCTCGGTGTCAGAGGTTTTGGGCGCGGCCACAGCCGCTAGCGCGAGCGCAACGTTGCGTGGTGGTGTAACCGCAGTGCGCACCACCACCGCGACTCCGGTCGGAGTGGGCTCCAGCGTGATCCGGAAGAAGAATGACTTGGGATCTCCGCCTCCCGGGGCGTTCTCCTTTTCGTAGGTCACGTTGGCCGGAACGGTTACTTGACACGGCCGGGCGCAGGTGGGCGGCCGCTGACCCTTCTGCTGTGTGGTCGCTCTCTCCAGACCCTTAACCGTGTCCGCGCCCGCCGGCACGTCACCTCTTCGGTTCAGCCTGACGACGTGCTGGTCACCCTTGTGCGCGAGCGTGACGTCGTACATACCGCGCGGCAGTCCGCCGCCACCGGGCGTCTGGACGTCGACGGGCAGCGGTACCGTTCCGCTGACGATTGGCTCAGTGTGATTCGGATCGACGTAGTGGTACAGCGCGTTCGCGCCGTATCCACCGGCAACGAACCACCAGCCGGGATCCACTGCTTCGATATCCACCAGATTCCCGTGCTGGAGCGGAGCGGAGAGTGGTTGCCACGTCTTGCCGCCGTTTCTGCTGATCACAACATGCGGACGATCACCCACCGCGACGACCGTGTTGTCGTCAGCGAAGTCGACCGCGTACTGGTTCCCGGGAATCGCAACTCGCCGCCAGGTATTCCCACCGTCCTCTGTCCAGAAGGCGATGTTGACGCCGACAGCAACGCCGCGCCTCCCCCGAAAGGCGATGCCCAACAGCGGCCTGTCGGCTTCCTCGACGACCTCCCACGTGCTGCCGCCGTCATTGGAGCGGTAGATCACCCCACGGTTGCCATGCCGAGTGCCGGTGGTCGCGAACACCGTAGACGGCTCCGCCAGCGCGAGGCCCGAAACCGTGTTGTTGCTGCCAGCCCCTCCGCCTCCGTCCTTCACGAGCGCGATCACTTCCCACGTCCCGCCCCCGTCCACCGTTCGCAGGATTTGCGCGTTCTCGACGTCGGAGCCGACAATGATCGCGTCGGGTCCAAGCACGAGCAGCTTGTGCGCCCCATAGGAACCGCGCTCGGGTTGATTTACAGGTCCCCACGACTCACCGCCGTCGGTCGTCCGGAGAATCTGGCTTCTGCCGACAATCCAGCCATTGTTCGCGTCGGCGAAGCCAATGTCCGTGAGAGAGGAGAGTTCGCCGTCGAACAGCGTTTGCCGTTCCCACGTCTTGCCGCCGTCCTTCGTGCCGAACAGCATGGTCGATTTGGTACCGGATTGTCCGCCGACAGCCCAGCCGATGTTGTGGTTGAGGAACTCGACCGCGTATAGCTCTGCTGCCTTGTACCTGCCTTGGAGCTCCGTTCGCGGCAGCGGCGCGCGCCACTCTGCCCGTAACGTCGCGCTCTGAGCAGTCGGCTGGGCGAACGCGTCCGACGCGAGCACTGCGACCAGCGTCGCAAGCGCGGCCTTCTGGATGAACCAACTCATACGGACCTCCGGAGATAAGTGGCCCGCACCGCGGCTCTCTTGCGGCGGCTATGGGCAGCCGGTCATATTAGCAGTTCACCGTCGTCTCATTCTCGCGTTTGAATCGTCTAGCAGTGGAACGGCCACTGTTTTCCCTTCGCTTGTTCGGCGGAGCCGTCCTCGCAAACAACGACGGCTCGATTGCCGGCCGGGCCGTTCAGCGGCGTCGCTTGGCGCTGCTCGCGCTGTTAGCTGCCGCGCCGAACTTCACGCGCAGCCGCGACAAGCTCGTCGGGCTGCTCTGGCCGGATGCCGACATGGAGCAGGCGAGGCACCTGCTGTCGGATTCCCTCTACATCCTGCACAGAGCGCTCGGGAAGGACGCGCTCACGGCTGTCGGCGGGGATATCGTACTCGATACGCGCATAGTGTCGGTCGATGTAGCGGAATTCCGCGCTGCGCTGGCGGCGAGCAACGACGAGTTGGCCGTGTCTCTGTACCGCGGACCTTTCCTCGACGGAGTCTTTCTAAGAGACGCGCCTGAATTCGAACGGTGGATGGAAGCCGAGCGTAGCGAGCTCGCTCGCGATTACACCACTGCGCTCGAACGTCTCGCGATTACCGCGCAGCAAGCTGGCGATTTCCGGAAGGCGGTCTGCTGGTGGCGCCGTCGAGCGGCGCATGACCCGTATAATTCGCACGTTGCTGTCGCTCTGATGAACGCGCTCGCGGCGGCGGGTGACCGCGCGGGCGCGATCCAGCATGGGCACCTGCACGCGACACTCGTTCGCGAGGAGCTCGGGTTGGAACCGGATGCGCAAGTGCGAGCGCTTGCCGATCGGGTGCGCAGCGAAGCTGCCGCCGCGCCCGCTGCATTGGTTCCGAGCTTACGTAAAACGATCACCCCGACTGCCGAGCCGGCGGCAGAGAAGCCATTCGTGCAGCCGCGCAGCAGTCGCACTAGCGTTCCGGCACGCGTCGCGGTTTCGGCCGCGGTGATCCTCGTTTTCGGTGGCATGATCTCCGTCATCCGCGACAACCCGGCGACCGCGGCGGCAGAGCGGCCCCAGTCAGTCGTGCTTGCCGCGATTGGCGGACCCGATTCGACGCTGTCGTTGGCGGTGCGCGAAGCGGTCCGTGCGGAGCTGGAGTCGGCGCCCGGGATCCGCGTAGTCCCGGATTACGCCGCGCGTCAGACTCTCCGATTGATGACGCTGCCGCCAACAACCTCGATCACACTGCCCGTCGCGTTGGAGCTGGCGCAGCGTCGCGGCGCGACGCTCGTCGTTACCGGGTCTGCTGCGCGCGTCGGAACAGGCGTGCAGCTCATCGCGCAGCTTGTCGATGCGTCGAGCGGATCCGTGCTGGCCACGCTGACCCAGCGGCCGGCAGGCGACGATGATGTGTTGGCCGCTGTGACACGGATGGCGCAGTCGCTCCGCGCGCGCGTCCTCGAGGCGCCCGTTGACACGGTGGCGTCGCTACCGGCGGTTTCGACCGCATCCCTCGATGCACTGCGCCACTACGTGCGTGCGCGGCAGGCTCTTGCGAACAGCGACGCAGCGGGCGCCGCCGAGCTCGCTGAAGCCGCTCTCGTGCACGACAGTCTGTTCGCGCTGGCGCACTACCTGGCGGCCGACCAACTCTGGTACATCGACCGGCAGCGGCACAGCGATGAGCACATGACGCGTGCCTACGAGCTCAGTAGCAGGCTGCCTCCGCGCGAACGATTGATCGTGCGTGCGCGGTACGAGCAGCTTGTTCGCGATCGGCCCGACAGCGCCCTTGCTTATTGGAAGCTGCTCGCCCGCAGCTACCCGGATGAAGCACTCGCATACGAGGGAATGCGCTGGGTGTATCGCGCGTTGGGCCAGATCGATTCGATGGTCGCTGCTGCCGAAAACGCTTACCTACGCGATCCTGCGCTGCGTGAGGCATACGTGCAGGACAAAACGATTGCTCTGCTCGTGCGCGGAGACAGCGCTGCCGGGTTTGATTTTGCTGCGCGCGCTGGGTCGCTCAAGCTTGCGCGCACGACGTGGGCAATCGAGCGGGAGGATTGGTTAACGGCGCTGGCGCTGTTCTCGCCGACCGCACATGGGCTGCGCCACTTTGTGTTGCTCGCAATGGGCAGAGTTGCAGAGGCTAGGCATGAGTTGACCCAGGTTCGTGTGCAGCGGCGCGCACAGGATCCTCCCCGTGCGCTACTGCTGCAAGCGCGCGTCGAGGTCGGCGTACCCCCACTGAGAGCGAAGGCACGCCTGCTTATTCACGAGGCACTGAGATGGGTCGAAGCAGCCGATCTTTCTCCGCCTGCGTACGCGCGACTCGCGGAACGCATAGCGGACGCTGCAGCACGCGACGGCGACATAGCGACGATTCAGCGTGTGCGCCGCTTCATTCACTCGCAAGACAACGGTCGGCAGCTCCGCAGCTACCGGATGGCGCTCGCGTCCATCGCAGCGGCCGAAGCCTTCGCGCGTGGCGATATGGTGGCGGCCGCTGACCTCGCGGCACAGGCGCGGCCCGGGATATTTTACGGTCGGTCGGTCGGCACGGTCATGATGCTCGAGGCGGACGCACGTGCCGCTGCCGGCGAGCGTGCAGCCGCCGATTCATTGTACCGCGAGATCGTCGCTGGCAACTTCGCCGATTGGGATCACGAAACTCTGGCGATCTTGCGCCGTTTCGCCCGCGCCGCGCTGGCCAGACCGAGTTGAGGACGACGTACAACACCGACTAGTCATCGGTCATCAGTCGTCAGTCGTCAGTATTCAGTAGCCAGCGACGGTCGCTGGTTCAAATCCAGTCGCCCCGACTCCAGCAAATTGAGCCTCTGCAACGACGGTCGTTGCAGAGGTTTTTTTCTTAGAAGCCTTGCCCGATCCGGCCCGTGAACCTCCACGGGCCCTGCCTGTCTATCGGACGCGTCACGCCCACTGCCAGCGCGCCGCTGAAAAACGTCACGAGGAACTCTGCCGACGCGCGGACGCCGTCGGTCGTGCGCGACAGCGGCACGATCGCGCCCGACTCACCGTCGATGGTAGTGCCCAGCTCCAGCAGCGCGGCCGCCGCCTCCGGCCCGGACACG
>DATKDD010000390.1:0-4209 GCA_035512875.1 Gemmatimonadaceae bacterium
AGGATGCGGATACCGAGAAGGCCCTTGGTCTGGTCCTCGTAGTACTGGTACTCGCTCTTGCTCTGCAGCTTCAGGCGGGCGTCGGTGCTGATCTCGTCGCCGATGCGCTGGAAGGCGGCGGCGCTCTCCGGTCGCAGGAGCAGGGAGGAGAATTCGGGCCGTTTCTGCTCTGCACAGTTGGCAGAAGCACGGGACGCGCCGGGCTGGAGTGAGACGCGGCCTTGACTTCCCTTAGGGATACGCCCAATCTGCGCATACCCCCAATTCTGCGGAGACCGCCGCTGTCGACCGTCTCACGATGGAACGGGTTCACTTCGGAGGTGGCCCTCATGAAGTCCGCACCCCGCGCCCTGTTCCGTCTTTGCGCCGTGGCCTCTGCCATGGCCCTGTTCGTCGCCGGCAGCGCTTCTGCGGCCGAGGTGCATCCGATCGAAGCAGAGCTGCGGCGCAACTTTCCGGGCGTGGCCATCGAATCGGCGGCGACCTTCGAGCCTGGCGATGCGCTCGTGCGCGGCACCCTCACGTCGGGACTGCGGCCTCGCTTTGCCCGGACGGCGAAGAGTGAGATTGCGGTTCGAGGCGCGATGCCCGGCGCGCCGATGCCGGAGCAGTCGATGGCAAGTGGAGAGCCGGTGCTGCAGGTGCTCTATCCGCGTTCGTACGACGGGCTGCTCGTCGTCGAGTTAGGCGATCAGCGCGTCGTGCTTCGCGCGACCGGCGCATTCGCATCGCAGGCCGTGGAGGTGAACGGGAAGCTCGTCTACAGCGGTGCGTACCCCTGGACCGACGCGGTGGAAGTGCCGCTGGGAGGGCGTAGCGAGGAGTTGCTGCTGCTGCGCGACGAGCGCGCGCCCCGAATGTTCGACTACGAGATCGTGGAGACCGAGGGAGTGGCGGCGGTCGTTCTCGACGATGGAGCGATACGGTTTCTGCCAGAGGTGGCGCCTCCGGCGATGAGCGAGATGGCGGCCGGGCGATTCACCCGTCGAGAGCCGTCGCTGCAGATCGACCGGCCCTGGTTGATCGACGCGGACGGGAAGCGCTCCGAACACCACGCCTCGTGGACGCTGATCGGCGGCGGAGCGATCCCGAAGGGAATCCGCCTGAAGCTGACGACGGAGCGGCTCGCATTTCCGATCGTCGTCGATCCATCGTTCAGCGTGACCGGCAGCCTCGGCACCGCGCGCTACCTCCACACAGCGACGCTGCTTCCGAACGGGAAGGTGCTGATCGCCGGCGGGCACAGCGGCGTCGCATTCCAGGCCTCGGCCGAGCTGTACGAGCCCACGAGCGGAACCTTCAGCCCGACCGGCAGCCTCGGCACCGCACGCTCCGTGCACACCGCGACGCTGCTTCCGAACGGGAAGGTGCTGATCGCCGGCGGGTACAACGGCGCATACCTGACATCGGCCGAGCTGGACGACCCCGCGAGCGGGACCTTCAGCGCGACCGGCAGCCTAGGCACCGCGCGCTACGAGCACACCGCGACGCTGCTTCCGAACGGGAAGGTGCTGATCGCCGGCGGGCAGGGCGACGGCTTCGTGCGCCTGGCATCGGCCGAGCTGTACGACGCCGGCGACGGATTCGCGGACGCGCGGCGCCCGGTCATCACCTCGGCTCCGGCATCGCTGGCTCTTCCAGCAACGTTGACGATCATCGGAAGCGGGTTCCGGGGGGACTCCGAGGCTTCCTCGGGTGGAACGAACAGCTCCGCGACGAACTATCCAATCGTTCAGCTCCAACGCATCGACAACGAACAGATGATCTTTGTCACACCGAACGCGGCATTCACCGATGTGAGCTGGTCGGCTGCTCTCAACGCGCTGGCGCCAGGGTGGTATCGCGCGACGCTGTTTACAAACGCGATTCCCAGCGTTCAACACCTCATGGTCCTCACACTCGTGACGCCAACCATCACCGACATTTCACCGAACCGCGGCGTGGCGAGCGGAGGTCAGACCGTCACCATCACCGGCACGAATCTGAGCGGCGTCGTGGTGACCATCGGCGGAAACACTGCCACAGTGACCGGGACGACCGCGACGAGCGCAACGTTCATCACTCCGCCGCACGCGCCGGGAGCGGTCGATGTCACGGTCACGACCCCCTCCGGTGTTTCCACCACTGCGACCGGGGGCTACACCTATGTCGCGAATCCGCCGACCAACGTGGTGGCGACCGCGGAGTCGACAACCTCCGTCCAGGTCTCATGGACCGCCGCCCCCGGAGCGACGGAGTACCAGGTGCTCCGCTCGACAGATGGCGTGAACTACACGCCGCTCGCCGGCATCTCCGGCACGACCTACACCGACCTGTCGGCCTCGGCTGACACCGCATACCTCTACGCCGTTCGTGCCAGTGCGCCGAACGTGTCGGACAACTCGGCGCCCGATCTCGCCACGACCGTGATCTTCACCGACCCGACGCTCGCCGCCGGGACCACCGTGGTCAAAGCGGTGCACTTCACCGAGCTGCGAACCGCGGTCAATGCCGTGCGGCAACTGGCCGGACTCGGGGCGCCCAGCTACACCGACGCGACGATCACGGCGGGGGCGACGATGGTGAAGGCGGCGCACGTGACCGAGCTGCGAACGGCCCTAAACGAGGCGCGATCGGCTCTCTCGCTCCCGCCGCTCAGCTACAGCCACCCGACTCTGACGGCCGGCGTGAGCGTCATCTCCGCGGCAGACATCAGCGAATTGCGCAACGGCACACAATGAGGAGTGGTCATGGGACTGCGGCCTCGCTTTGGTCGAGCCGCTTGGGTAGAAGACGGCGCTCGAGCCATTGTTCCTGTCGGCGTTGTTGTCGAGTACCCAGCCGTCGGGAGCGCTGACGAGAAAGGCGTGCTTCTCCGCCTCGTAGCAACTGGCAACCATGCGATTCCAGATGCCGAACCAGGTCGCGCCGTTTCATTCGGCGATCGGGAGCTGCTCCCTGATGACGTTCTTGCCGGCCAGTGCTTCCTCTGCCAGCATGCGATTCGCTTCGAGTACTAGCTCAACGGCTTCCTGCAGGTTTTCCCGCGCTTCATCCAGCGTCGTGCCCTGGGCGTTGGCGCCAGGCAACTCTTCGACAAAAGCGGCGTAGCCTTCCGGGACCTCGACAAACACTGCTGTCCAGCTGGTCATCACTGGAGATGATAACGCTTCGGCGCCGCAGGGAAGTTCCGACGCCCAACGTACCTCACGCTCAGCTGCGCGGCCGGTTCCGCGTGCCGAAGCCGTGAACCATTCTAGCTCGCGCAGCTCAAGGCAGCTCGGCTGCCGGGCCGAAGCCGGGCCGCGACAGCTGCTGCGTGGAGTTGGGCGGCAGCCGACGGATGGCTAAAGCCAACGGCGGACACGCGATTGATACGACAGATACGCTTCGCCGAATTTACGTGTTAGATACTGCTCCTCGCGGAGAATGATGCCCCTGTTCAGCACCCACACCATTGGCAACAGCAGCACCAGCGGCGCCCATCCGTCCACCCAGAGCGTAACGCCAAGGTAAACGCCGATCGCAGCGATGTACAGCGGGTTCCGCGTGTACCGGTACGGTCCATCCGTAGCCAAGGCCAGGGTTGGGCGCGTCGGCAACACGTTCGTGCCAACGCGCTGCATCGCGCGCTGCGACAAATGCGCAAGTACTCCTGCTGACACGAAAACGACGAGGCCGAGCACGCGAGCAAGAACGGTCGGAAGCAACTGAGTCGTCCAGAACGCGTAATGAATGATGATGCCGAAAATCAGCGTCCCGCCGACGAGCACCGGCGGAAGGACGACGATATCGGGGGCATCAGCGGATCGTTTTAGTCCGAACACTCTGTCCGCCCAACGGATCTCACGCTCAGCTGCGCGGCCAGTTCCGCGTGCCGAAGCCGCGATCATCTTAACTCGCGCTGCTCCAGGCAGCTCGGCTGCCGGGCCGAAGCCGGGCCGCGACATCTGCTGCGTGGAGTTAGGCCGCCGCCTGTGGATCGAACGTTTCAGGCGTAACTTGGTTCGACGCGAATACAGCACGCATGGAGCAGTAGAAGGCACCTGCGACACTCATGATTGCGAGATATGCGACCGCTATGAACACGAGCAACTGAAACATAGAAGGGTCGGAGTACCCGCGTGGGAAGAAGAAGAAACCGATGCCGCCTGACAGAGGAACAAGGATGAGACTCCACTTGGCAAACCAACCGGCTGCGGAAAGGTAGTTCGCGCGCGGCGAGCGGTC
>DATKDD010000391.1:0-2069 GCA_035512875.1 Gemmatimonadaceae bacterium
ACGGTAACCCGTTAGGTGGAGCGCGTCGCCCAGTCCCAGCTCGCGGATCTCGTGCTCGACTGCCTGACGAAGCGGGCCCTCGCCCACCATGACGCCATGCAGATCCGGGACCGAACGCCTCGCGGCTGCAGTCGCGCGAACGAAGTTGACGGGATCCTTGTGCGGCACCAGCGCGCCGACCTGCACCACCCAGCGGGCTCCCGGTGGCAGTCCAATCGAGCGGAGCACCTCTGCTGTCGCCGGCTCGATCCGCCGCGACAGATCGATTCCACTCGGCACGATGTCGATCCTGGACCGCGCGATACCGCCGCTCGTCATGATGTCCGCGATGGCACTCGAAATCGCGATGATACCATGCGCCCGTTCGTACTTCCACCGGGTGCCCAAATTCGAGCGCAGCGGAAAATCGACTCGCCGCGTGACTACGACCCGGACGCTGGTCCCGATCGCCGACAGCGCCGCCAGCGCCACGGCGTGTGCCGTGTGCGCATGCACGATCGCCACGCCCTCACGGCGAATCACGCGGCGCAGCCGTGCGGCGGCGAACGGATCGAACTCCGAAAAAGGCGCGACCGGCACCACATCGACTCCCGCGTTCGACAGGCGCCTGGCGAGTGGCTCCCCGGAACGCGCCGCGACCAGCGTCCGGTGTCCGCGCGCCAGCATCTCGGTCGCGAGCCAGTACACCTGCCTCTCGCCTCCGCGCCAACCGCGCTCCGTATTGATGTGAAGAACGGTGAGGGCGCCGGCGTTCGTCAAGCGCCCGGCCCGGCCGGGCCGGGCTCGCGATACTTCGGGTCGTTGTACATCTTGAACTGCCGATACACCTTCGGTACTGCGCGGCCTGACGCGATGTCGGCGAGCAGCTGCGTCAGCTCGGCCGCCAGATCGTCGCGCTGCATCGTCAGCACGTCGAGCTTGCTCTCGCACTGCGCACGAAATTCCGCCGTGGCATCGCTGCGCTCGGCCTGCTCACGCATGTGATAGCGCTTGAGCTCCACGATGCTCAGCTTGTCGGCCAGCCAGCCTACCGTTTCAGCCATTGGGCCGTTCGCCTCGTGCCGCGCGCACCGTGTTCATCACTTCCTCGTCGATGCGCTCGATGAAGTCGTTGCGCTGCTGGTTCAGCCGGTCGATCTGTCGCTTGGCCGCCGCGACCTGCTGATCGTCTCCAACACGGGCTTTGTCCTCCTCGTGCCAGAGGTGGACGTTGGTTTCGGCCAGGCGGGCGATGAGTTGACCTATCGAATTCATCGGGAAGCGGGTATCGGTAAATGGGTAACGGCGGAACTGGAATCATTGCGAGCCGCCAGGAGACGGCGAACCTCCTGCAGCACCCCTTCGACCGGGATTCCGACGAGTCCGGGATGCTGCACGTGCTGCCGGCGCTCGCGGGCGCGCATCACCGTGACACCCGGATCTACCAGAACCGGCGTCGTTGGCAAGAGTGGGTTCCACTGTACCGGGTCGGTTGGGCCGTAGAGCGTCACCCGCGGAATACCTAACGCGGTGGCCACGTGCGCCGGGCCGGTGTCGCCGCTCACCAGCACACCGCACGATCCGATGGTGGCCATCATTAGCCGGAGGTCGAATACGCGGACCACCGGCACATCGGGCGCCACCTTTCGGAAGCGCTGGAGCTTGGCGGCGTCGCCGGGATTTTCCAGCATGACCGGAGCTACGCCCTCCGTGCTGAGAGCGTGCGCGAGCTCCGCGAAACGCTCCGCCGGCCATTCGCGGATCGGCTCGCTTACCGAGAGCACCAGCGCGACCTTCGCAACGCCTTCCGGCACGCCCGCCTCGCGTAAGGCGGTCCCCGCAGCCCGAAGCTCGTCAGCCGTCACGACGAGCCGAGTCCGCGGTTCTCCGATCGGGACGCCGAGCATTTCGAGAAACCGCTGCCGCTCGCGCACAACGTAGACCTTCGCCAACCCCGAGCGCGGCACCACGTGCGTGTACATGCGGCTCCACACGCGCACGGCCCAACCGGCGCGGACCCGCGCCCCCGACAGCCACGCCAGGCGCGCCGTCGTGGGACTGCCTTGCCCGTCGATGACCCAGTCGTACGC
>DATKDD010000392.1:0-13534 GCA_035512875.1 Gemmatimonadaceae bacterium
GGCGCCCTGATCCAGGCACGCGATTCAACCTTCGTGTTCGGATCCGTGGGCCATGGAGGAGCTTCGCTCACAGTGAATGGGGCGCCGGTCCCCGTGCACCCCAATGGTGCATGGATAGCCTATCTGCCGGTGCCGCCGCGCAGTGCCCCACACTACGAGCTCGTCGTCGTCGCGGGGCTGGATACGGCGCGCCAGGTGCACCCCGTGGCGATTCTTCCGCACCCGCCCGATTTCGGCGCGGCGGAGTTTCTCCTGCTCGATACGGTGGGAATGCTGCCGGCGCAGGGGCTGGCGCTTCCAGACAGCGAGCGAGTGGAGGTCTCCATCCGAGCGCCCGCGAGCGCGGAGCTGTGGCTCGAGCCTGCCGGCGTCGGACCTCTTCCGCTGATCGCCGCCGGGCAGCGCGGCGCCGCCCCCCGGTTTGCCCGTGAAGTATCCGCAGCGCTTCTGAGGGACGGCGGCTTCATCACCGCGACGCTCGGCACGGATACCGCTCGCCTGACGATTCCGGCCATTCTGCCGATCGAGGAGCGGTGGGCGGAGCTAGGCGCCGTGCCGGCAGCCGTCGGCGACACGGATCGTGTCATAACCGGGCGGCCGGTCCCCGCCGGCACCTACAAGTGGTTCTTTCTGCCCGGTACGCGCGTTCGGATCACCGGGCGCCAAGGCGACTTTACCCGGGTGCGGCTTGACGATCGGCTGGCCGTCTGGGTGTCGACGCCGGACGTGACCATGCTTGCCGAGGGCGTTCCGGCACCGCGCAGGTTGGCCGGCAACGCTCGGGTCGTATCTGCCGACGACTGGGTCGATCTGGTGATTCCCATGGGCGAGCGACCACCGCACCTCGTAGAGCAGCTCCCGTCGGCGCTTCAGCTCACTCTCTACGGCACTCGCGCGACCACCGACATCATTCGCTATCCGAGTGCCGACACGCTCGTGAGGCGAGTGCGGTGGGAACCCGTTGCCGACGATCGCGTGGTGTATACGGTCGAGCTGGGGAGTGCGCCGTACGGCTATCTGGTGCTCTGGCGAGAGGGAGCGCTCGTGCTGCGCGTGCGCCGCCCGCCCGCCGTCGAACCCTCGCACCCGTTGCGTGGCCTGACGATTGCCGTTGACGCCGGGCATCCCCCCGGAGGTGCGACGGGACCCACGGGATTGCGTGAAGCCGAGGCCGCGCTGGCGATCGCTTCGCAGCTGCAATCCATTCTGGAGTCGCGGGGAGCCATCGTGCACATGACCCGCACCAGCGATGCTCCCGTGCCATTGGGCGACCGGCCAGTGACGGCACGGCGCGCCAATGCGCACGCAATGGTCTCCATCCACCTCAATGCGCTCCCCGATGGGGTGAACCCCTTCGCCGCTCATGGCACCGGCACCTACTTCTTTCACCCCCAGGCGGAACCCCTTGCACGCTACGTCCAGGCGGGGATGGTACGACGGATGGGGCTCCGAGACCTGGGCGTCTATTACGACAATCTTGCGCTCGCCCGGCCCACCTGGATGCCGTCCGTGCTCTGCGAAGGCGCATTTCTCATGATTCCCGAGCAGGAAGCCGCGCTTCGCACGCCGGAGTTCCAGCGGCGATACGCGTTAGGTGTCGCCGACGGACTCGAGCGCTACTTCCGCTCCCTCGCAAGGTCACGATGACCGGGACGCGAACTGCACTCTGCGCCGTAGTGCTCTGCGCCGCGCAGGTGCCCACGGCGTCGGCCGCGCAGAGTATCGATCCGTCGGCCGAGTGGAAGACGCTCTCGACGACGCACTTCGACGTGCATTTCACGCCGGAACTGGAGTCCGTCGCGCGGCGGGGCGCCGCACAGGCAGAGTCGTCGTACGCGGCGCTTGCCGCCAGGCTGCACCCGCCCCGGGGCCGGGTGGATCTGGTGTTCGCCGACAACGTGGACTTCACGAATGGCTTCGCCACCCCCGTTCCCACCAATCGGATCGTCGTCTACACCACGCCGCCGGTAAACGTGCGGTCACTACGCTATTACGACGACTGGATGCATACGATCATCGCGCACGAGCTGGTGCACATCTTCCACCTCGACCGGGCTCGCGGGATCTGGCGCGCGGGACAATACGTGTTCGGCCGCTCGCCATGGCTGATGCCCAACCTCTACGCGCCGGCGTGGATTACCGAAGGGTTGGCCGTCTACCTCGAGTCGAGCCTGACGACGGCCGGCCGGGCCAATGCGTCGCATCAACGCATGGTGCTTCACGCGAGCGCGCTCGCCGGCGAGTTCCCACGCCTGAATGAGCTGAGTCTCGCCAGCTCCCGGTATCCGGGCGGCGACATGGCGTATGGCCATGGCGGCGTCTTCATCGCCCACCTGGCGCGAACGCATGGCGACGGCGCGATCCGCGAGTTCGTCGAGCGCTCCTCGGGAGCGCTCATCCCCTATCGGCTGAACCACCTTTCGCGTCGATCGTTCGGCACCTCGTTTGCCGATGCGTGGGAGAAGTGGCGCGATTCCATACGTGCGGATTTGGGGCCGGTGGACAGCACGCCCCTGCCGCAGTGGCGCCGCCTGACGAATGAGGGGTTCCTGGTCGCATACCCCCGATGGCGGAGCGACACCTCCCTGTTCTTCACCAGATCGTCGGGCCGGAACGTACCGGCGCTCTATGGCGCGGACACCGCCGGCCGCGTCGTCCGCCTCTCGCGGCGCAACGCCGTCGATGCGAACGTGCCCCATCCGGGCGGTGGAGTGCTATTCGCCCAGCTCGAATTCCTCGATCGGTATCACATTCGCTCCGACCTCTATCGGGAACACAAGGGCGAGACGCATCGGCTGACGCGAAATGCCCGCCTCACCGAGCCCGACGTGCGCTCCGACGGATGGATCGTGGCCGTACGAGGTGTGCCGGGCACCAACCAGCTGGTGCTCGTGTCGCCGGATGGAGGGTCGATTCGCGCGATCACAGCGGCGTCGCCCGACACGCAGTGGGCAGGACCACGTTGGGCGCCGGATGGACGCCGGATCGCCACGACGCGATGGACGCGCGGCGCGTACGCGGACATCGTCGTGCTCGATACCACCGGCGCGCTGCTCGCGCGCCTGACGAACGACCGCGCGCTCGATGGGGCCCCGGCGTGGCTCCCGTCGGGCGACGGTATCGTCTTCAGTTCCGACCGGGAGGGCGCCGCCGCTCTGTACTTCGCCGAGGCCGTCGAGGGAGCGAATGGTACACCGGGGGTGCGCCGGCTGAGCGCGCCCGCGCTAGGCCTGGATTACCCCGCTGTGTCGCCTGACGGGCGCTCGATTGCCGCTACGTCATATCGCGAAGGAGGGTGGGATCTTGGTGTGGCACGGCTCGACCTTTCGGCCGCACCCGCCGCCAGGCAGGTCGAGGATGATGCACCGGTCCTTCCACCCGCCACCCCCACCCCGGTCACAGTCCCGGCGCGGAGCTATTCCCCCTGGCGCTCATTGCTGCCACGTGCCTGGCTCCCGCTGTTGGACGAGAACGCAGCGGGCGATCCGTCGTTCGGCGGTGCCATCCACGGAACCGATGTCCTGGCACGGCACGCCTACAACGCACAGGTGCTGTTCGATCCATCGGAGCACGAGCACGAGTGGTCCGCGAATTATCGGTATCGTGGGCTCGGTCAGCCGGTACTCTCGGCCGCGGGATCCCAGGAGTGGGGACGCGGCCGGATCGTCGACAGCACCGGCACGCCCATTGGCGCGCTGCACCGGCGAGCGCGATTCGCCTCGCTCGCCGCGTCACTGGAGCGGCCGCGAATACGAACCAACTCCTTCGTGACGTTCGGAGGCGAGCTGGAACAGCGCGACTACATGACGTCTCCGGCGCCGCTGCTCGAGTCCCTCAATCCATTCTACCGAAGCGCGCCGGAGTACCGTTCGCTCGTCGCGTCGGCCGGGTTCAGCAATGCTCAAAGGCCGCCGAGGTCGATCTCGCCCGAGAACGGGGTTGCGGTCGCGCTTCGCGGACAGGCCGATTGGCTGCGCGGAACGTCCGGCGTCGAGAGCCGCAGCCTCACGACAGTCGTGAACGGCTATCGCGCCTTGCCGTTCCGTGGCTTCGCCCATCACGTGCTGGCCGCGCGCGTGGCGGTTGCTGCCGCGGCCGGCCGGAATCCCTCGCTGTTCGAGATCGGCGGAGCCAGCGGCTCAGCCATAACGCTGCTCCCCGGCATCGGCTTCGGGGAGCGACGCTCGCTCGGCGTTAGGGGTTTCGCGCCCGGCGTCATGGTTGGCTCCCGGGCCATGGCGGCGACGCTGGAGTATCGCGCGCCGCTCGCGCTCATCCACCGCGGCGTCTGGTGGCTGCCTGCTTTTCTCGACCGCGCCTCATTGTCGCTCTTCGGCGACGCGGGCGCGGCCGATGGCGAGCGCCTCGCCGCCGCTATCGACAGCGAGCGGCTCCTCGTGTCCGCTGGAGGAGAGTTCGGGTTGAACATTGCGCTGCAATACGACGTTTCATACTTCCTGCGCGTTGGCGTAGCTGCGCCGGTTCACGGGCGCGAGCTCGCCCGAGCGAATGCGGCTACGGCCTACGTTAGGATCGGGGCGGCGTTCTAACGACAGGAAATAGGAAATAGGAACTAGGAATTAGGGGTCTTCAGGATTTCAGGTGGGTCGTCAGGGATGGCTGCCGCTCATGACTCCGCAATTCTGACGCAGAGGGTCGCGGAGGTTCGCCGAGGACGCAGAGGTACTCTGCGGTGGGAAAGGGTCAATTCGGATGCTCCTGAGTTCTTCGGGCATCTCGGAGCGTTGTCCTTCAGGTTCACCACGTGACTGTTGATCAGCAACCCTGCGCGCGCGGTGGCTCAACGTCAACGAGGAAGGAGCTGGTCGCTACGCCGTAATCTCTGCGCCCTCCGCGTAACCTCCGCGCTTTCCGCGTTAAAATACGGGACGTTCTGCCGCAACGATGCCTGTCGCGAGTCCGCAGTCGCCAACTACCCACATTTCCCTTTTCCCATTTCCTATTTCCTATTTCCTATTTCCTGTTTTCAAATCTCCGACTCCGTTTCCCAATCACGCATGCCTTTCATCCACCCCCGCTCGACTGTTCTTGGGGACGTCAGGCTCGGCGCACGCGTGTCGATCTGGCCCGGTGCAGTGCTGCGTGGCGACACGGCGCCGATCACCATCGGCGACGAGAGCAATGTCCAGGATGGCGCGATCATCCATGTCGATCTGGATGTTCCGGCCAGAATCGGAGCGCGGGTGGCGATCGGCCATGGGGCGATAGTGCATGGCGCGACGGTGGAGGACGACTGCCTCATAGCCATCGGATCGATCTTGCTGAACGGTGTTCACGTCGGCCGGGGATCCATAGTTGCCGCCGGCGCACTCTGCCCGGAGGGGATGCAGATTCCCCCCAATTCGCTCGTGATGGGCGTGCCCGGCCGCGTTGTTCGGCAGACAACGCCCGAGGAGAGAGAACGCACCACGCGAACGGTCCAGAACTACCTCGAGCTTCAGGAGGCGCACCGCCGAGGCGACTTCCCGCCGAAGTCATGAAGAGACCAACGCCTGGGAATCAACGCGTGTCGTGCCTGGGCGCGCTCTTCTGTGTTTCCGGGCAAATCCGAAAGGGCAGCTGCACGGATGTTCCCAACACTCGAGACCTGGTTCGAAGAAAATCCGAGCTGCGGCACATGAAACGGAGGTCACCCAAGTTACTTTGCAGCATACGATTAGGCAGTATTTCCACAGCAACGTTGGCAGTTTGCCCGCTTTCAACACGCGTCGGATCCGGGACGTGCGAGCTCGGCCAATCACCGCGGCCGATCAGGTAACGCAATGGTCACTTTGTGATGTGGATAGTGTAACATCTTGAACAGCGGTCGTTTAATAAAGCACTTGCGCGGAATCACGAGGGGGCTAGATTCGCGGCCCCGACCTCGTACGACGCAGTTCCCGCGAAAGGGTTCTCCGCGCCGAGTTTTTTTCTCCATCGGAGCAGTCACATGAATCACCCCTCCTCGCGCCCACCGGGACCCGCGCATCTGAGCGCGAACGCCCGGATCGTCCTCGCGAAGCGCTATCTCGTCAAGGATGAAACCGGGATGCCGGTCGAGACGCCCGAGGATCTGTTCTGGCGCGTCGCCACGGTGGTCGCGGAGGCCGACCGGAGCTACGGTGCGAGCGACGGCGGGATCGAGGCTGTGGCCGAGGAGTTCTATCGTCTCATGACCGAGCGCCGCTTCGAGCCCAACTCGCCGACACTCATGAATGCCGGTCGCCCGCTGGGGCAGCTCAGCGCGTGCTTCGTGCTCCCGGTGGAGGACTCCCTCTCCAATGGCCGGAACGGAATCTACGACACGCTGCGCTCCATGGCGCTCATCCATCAGTCGGGAGGAGGAACGGGGTTTTCTTTCTCGCGTCTGCGGTCCAAGGGGAGCATGGTTCGCTCGACCACTGGCGTCGCGTCGGGGCCGGTGTCGTTCATGAAGCTATACGACGCGTCCACCGACGCCGTGAAGCAGGGCGGAACGCGCCGCGGTGCCAACATGGGCATTCTACGTGTCGACCACCCCGACATCATGGACTTCATTACCTGCAAGGAAGACCTGACGCAGATAGTGAACTTCAACATCTCGGTCGCGGTCACCACCAGGTTCATGGACGCGGTGAAGTCGAACACATCGTACGACCTGATCGATCCATCGTCAGGCGAGGTGACGGGCCAGCTCGACGCACGAACGGTGTGGAACAAGATGATCGACGGTGCGTGGCGGACCGGCGAGCCCGGGTGCTTCTTCATCGATGAAGCCAACCGCCACAATCCGGTGCCGCACCTCGGCAGCTACGAGGCGACCAACCCCTGTGGGGAGCAGCCGCTTCTGGCGTACGACGTGTGCAATCTCGGTTCGATCAACGTCGGATACTACGTCAACGACGGTGAGATGGACTGGGACGCGTTCCGCCGCGACATCTGCCTATCGACGCACTTCCTCGACAACATAATCGATGTCAACCGCTATCCGCTCCCCGAGATCAACGCGCTCGCCAAGCGCATCCGCCGGATCGGGCTCGGCGTGATGGGATTCGCCGACCTGCTCGTCAGGCTCGGAATCCCGTACGATTCGCCGGAAGGCGTCGAGATGGGGCGGCGGGTAATGGAGTTCCTCGATGCCGAGGCGAAGAAGGAATCGGAGCGGCTGGCGCGCGAGCGCGGCGCGTTTCCCGAGTGGGCGCGCTCGATCTGGGGGCCTGACGAAAGCTGCGCACGCGATTCGCAAGGCAATCGGATCCGGCCGATGCAGCTCCTGCGCAACTGCAACGTGACCACCGTCGCGCCGACGGGCACTATCTCGATTCTCGCCGGCTGCTCCTCGGGGCTCGAGCCGCTTTTCGCGGTCGCGTTCATGCGCAATCAGGCCGGCGCGCTGATGCCGGATGTGAACGACGACTTCGTGGCCATTGCCAGGGAGGAGGGCTGGTACTCCGAAGCGCTCGTGGAGCGCATCGCCAGAGAGGGGCGGGTCGACTTTCCGGAGATTCCGGAGAAATGGCAGCGCGTGTTCGTCACCGCCAACCAGATCGCGCCTGACTGGCACATGCGCATGCAGGCGGCCTTCCAGCAACACTGCGATTCGGCGATAAGCAAGACGACCAACTTCGCCCATACGGCGACCGTGGACGACGTGCGCCACATCTACGAACTGGCGTACGATCTCGAGTGCAAGGGCGTCACCGTCTATCGCGACGGCTCGCGTGACAACCAGGTGCTCTCCACCGGCGCGACCGACAAGGCCAAGGCCGAGCGCGAGGGCGGCCCTGGCGACAAGCGCAAGCTGGGTGAGCTGCAGGGCACGCTCGCCGAGATGGAAGCGGAGATGGAGCGGCTCAGAAAGCAGCTCTACGAGGTGGAAGCGGAGAACCTGCAGCGCCGTGCCAAGCGTTCCCGGCCGGACAAGCTTCGCGGTACCACGATCCGAAAGGAGACGCCGCTCGGTACCATGTTCGTCAACATCACCGAGGACGACCGGGGGCAGCCGTTCGAGGTATTCGTGACGTTAGGAAAGGCCGGCGGCGCCGCGACATCCGATGCCGAAGCGATGGGGCGTCTGATATCCCTTGCGCTGCGCTCGGGGATTCCGCTGACGCAGGTGCATAAACAGCTGCGCGGGATCAGCTCCGACCGCGCGGTGGGCCTCGGCCCGCACAAGGTGCTGTCGGTGCCTGACGCGATCGGGCTGGCGATCGAGGACTGGTCACGCGACCGGATGGGTGTGCAGCAGGAATTGCTGCCTGGCGTATCGGGACCGCCGGCGGAGAGCGGCACGGTCGCCTCGACACGGGAGAAAGTCACGGTGCGCTTGCCGGACGCAGCTCCCGCCGCCGAGGCCATCGAGTCCCAGATGTCGTTTGACGCTTACGGCTCGGGGGAAGCGTTCATGGGCACCTGCCCCGACTGCGGGTCTCAGCTCGAGTACGCTGAGGGCTGCGTCAAGTGTCACGTCTGCGGCTTCAGCGAGTGCGGGTGAGTGCTTTGCGCGATGCTGAAGAGCCTGCGGCTCCTGCCTTCAGCCATAGCCCTGGCATCGAGTTCCACGACTCAGGCGCACTCACCTAGCACGCGCGCGCAGCAGGTCCACAGGGCCGGCGGCTGCACGGCCGACCCATCCCGCCCTTGGCGCGGGCTGTCTTGCGTCAGCAAGATGACATAGTATATATTGCGGCAGCATGACGATCCCTCTCTCGCTGCCGAGCGCCGACGCCCAAACGGTCCTTTCCAAGGCCGTCCTTTCGGCTGCCGGCCGGTTGGGGATTCGCAACAACCGGCTCGCGCAGGTCATCGGCTCCAGCGAAACGACCATCTCCCGGCTCTCGAGCGGCCGCAGCATCGATCCCGCAAGCAAACAGGGCGAGTTGGCTCTTCTGTTCGTGCGGCTCTACCGCAGCCTCGACGCGCTCGTTGGAGGCGACGATTCCCAGGCGCGAAGCTGGCTCCATGCACACAACTCCCACCTAGGCGGAGTTCCGGCCGAAAGGATCCGGCAGGTGGAGGGGCTGATCGATGTCATTCAGTATCTGGACGGTATGCGCGGGCGAATCTGAGATCGCCCCGCTGGCGCTGGACGCGTGGCGTGCAGTCGAGGCGCAGCACCAGGTGGCTACTCGCAAGCTCGTGGATTCGGATGCCGAGCAGCAGCAGCTCGAAGAGATGATCGAAACGGTGAAGCCCCCGCAGATCCGCGGCACGCGTCTGCATTACCTCCTCTCCACGCCCTTTCGATATCCTCCGCTGCGGTATGGGTCGCGTTTCGCCTCGCGAGCCGAGCGAGGAATTTGGTACGGGTCCATTGAACAGCCGACCCTGTTCGCCGAAGTGGCGTACTATCGTCTCCTGTTCCTGCACGGAACGAGCGCCGACCTGGGGGTCGTAGAGACTGAGCTGACGGCATTTCGGGCTTCGATTCGCACTTCGTACGGCGTGGACCTCACCATACCGCCCTTCGACGCCCACGAGGGCGAGCTGGCATCCAGGACGAGCTACGAAGCAACGCAGCAGCTCGGACGCGCGATGCGTGAGGCGGGTGTGGAGGCGTTCAGCTTCACCTCCGCCAGGGATGTTGCTGCCGGCGTCAACATCGGTGCGTTTTCTCCAGCAGTGTTCGGCCGGCGGCAGCCGCGTGCTCTGGAGACATGGCACTGTACCGCGACGCGAGGCGGTGTCGAGGTCTCGCGGCGCGATTACTTCAGGCGCGCCGCCCTCGCGTATCCGCTGGAGCAGTTCCTCGCTGGGGGAGAACTTCCCGCCCCGGCCCTTTGATCGCGCCCGATCAGATAGATTGCCCTCATGCACCTTACTCCCGAGGCCCAGTCCGTTTGGGATCGCCTGCCGCAGAGCGATCAGGAATCGTTGCTGGCCCATGGGTTCTGCTCGCGCTGTCTGGAGGACGGTCCCTTCTCGCTCGAGCAGGGGGAAATGCGCCAGGACGAATTGGCGCTGATCGGGAAATGCAAGGCGTGCGGCGCCCGGGTCGTGCGACTGGTGAAGCCACCCGCCTGACTAGGGCGTGCGACCGTCCGTAACTCTCGAACGAGCGCGACGGCAGAGGGACTGACCACCGGGCCTCAGCGGATGGGCCCCCTTGCGCGTCATACGGGCAGTCCATTCCGCATCGACCGGACGCCTTCAGGCGGCCGGTACGGCGCCCGGTTTACCCGCCACACAACGACTTGAATCATGATGCGTTCAGCAGCCCTGCTGTCGATGGCGATCATTATCGCCTCCTGCACGTCCCAAACCCGGCCTTCCACCGAACCCGCCCCGCAGCGCGCCGCCGATGCGGATCGGCAATCGCCAGAGGGAGCGCAGGCTGGCGGCGATTCCGCCGGTGGACGCCGTGGCGAGCCTCGTCCGCAGCCCTACAACCGCGTCGTAACGCGTGAGGCAAAGACGCGTCGCGGGATGTTCAACGTCCACATCGTCGGCTCCAAGCTGCTGTTCGAGATCCCGGCCAGGGAACTGAGCAAGGACATGCTGGTCGTGGGTCGTTATGCTCGAGCGGCGGCCGCCGACCCCAATCTGCCGCCGGGGCAGTTCGGCGCGTACGGCGGCGACGAGTTCGTGGACCGCACACTGCGCTGGGAGCGGAACGGCAACCGGGTGATTCTGCGCTCGCCATCGTTCGCGATCACTGCCGATACCAGCCTATCCGTGTACCAGGCGGTGATGGCGGCGAACTATCCGCCGATCATCGCCGTGATGAACGTGGAGGCCTATGGCCCCGACAGCGCGGCGGTTGTAGACGTGACCAGGCTGTTCACGACCAGCGTCCCCGAGCTGGCGGCGATCCAGGGCAACATCGACGCGAATCGCTCTTACGTCGAGCGCGCGATCGCTTTTCCGGACAACGTCGAGATCGAGGCGACGCAGACCGGCACGCCGCGTCCGGCTGGCGGTGCCGCCGGCGGCGGCGGCGGTGGCGGCGGTGGCGCGCAGACGCCCGCTCGCAGCGTACTGGCGCACTGGAGCATCGTCAGGCTTCCGGCAGTTCCGATGATGCCGCGGCGGTTCGACGAGCGTGTTGGCTTCTTCTCCGTACGCAAGGTTGATTTTGGCCTGGAGCAGCGTGCCGCGCCGGTGCGTTACATCACAAGGTTCCGGCTCGAGTGCTCCGACCGGCGCGAAGGCGATCTCTGCTATCCGATCAAGCCGATCGTGTACTACGTCGATCCTGCGACGCCGGAACGGTGGAAGCCGTTCATTCGTCAGGCGATCCTCGACTGGCAGCCGGCTTTCGAGGCGGCCGGGTTCAAGGAAGGGATCATCCCGATGGATGCACCCGCCAACGATCCCGACTGGTCGCCGGAAGACATTCGCCACACGGTGGTCAGGTGGCTTCCATCGACCACCGAGAACGCCGTGGGACCGCACATCCACGATCCGCGAACCGGAGAGATTCTCAACGGCTCGTCGCGCATCTTCCAGAACGTGATACAGCTGCAGCAGTCCTGGTATTTCACGCAGGCCTCGGCACTCGACCCGCGCGCGCGGTCGCTGCCGATGCCTGACTCATTGATGGGTCAGCTGCTGCAGTTCGTCGTCGCGCACGAGATCGGACATACGATCGGTTTGCAGCACGATCAGATCGGCAGCTCCACGTACCCGGCCGATAGCGTGCGCAGCCGCACGTGGGTGGCCAAGATGGGACACTCGCCAAGCATCATGGATTATTCGCGGTTCAACTACGTGGCGCAGCCGGAAGACAGCATCGCGCTCGAGCATCTGATTCCGCGCGTGGGACCTTACGACAAGTACGCGATCATGTGGGGGTACAAGCCCATCGAGGGCGCCGCTTCCACCGAGGCAGAGCGCCCGACGCTCGACCGGTGGGCGCAGATTCAGGACACAGTGCCGTGGTACCGTTTCTCCTCGGGAAACGAGTTTGGTGCCTACGGCACGCTCAATGAAGCGGTGGGCGACGCCGATCCGGTGAAGTCCACGGCGCTCGGCTTCAAGAACATTCGGCGCACACTGGGTTATCTCCACGACGCGACCATCCGGCCGGGCGAAGACAATTCGGATCTGCAAACGCTGTACAATCGGACCGTCGGACAGTGGGCAACCGAGGCCAACCACGTGGCGACATTGGTCGGCGGGGGCACCGTGCAGTACAAGTCCGGTAGCCAGCCAGGACCCGTGTATCAGGCGCTTCCGCGCGCTCGTCAGGTGGAAGCGGTGAAGTTCCTCAACGAGCACGTTTTTCAAACGCCTACCTATCTCATACGTCCCGAGCTGGCCGCGCGCATCGAGGCGGGTGGCATGATACGGCGCGTCAACGGGGCGCAGTCCCGCGTGTTGAACACGCTGCTCGATGATGGCCGTATGAACCGCCTGCTGGAGCAGGAAGCGCTGGCAGAGCGCAAGAGCGATGTGTACGCCCTCGCAGACATGCTCGATGAAGTGCGACGCGGGATATGGTCGGAGGTGTACACCGGCCGTCTGGAGATCGATGCATTCCGTCGCGAGCTGCAGATGGGATTTCTCGCTGCCATCGATCGCAAACTCAATCCGCCCGAGGAGAATGAGCGGCAGCAGGCACCTCGCTTCGGTCCGCCGCCGGTTCCACTGTCGAACGACGCGAAGTCGCATCTCCGTGGGGAGTTGGTGACGCTTCGTGCCGACCTGCTTCGCGCCGTGCCCCGCGCCGCCGACCGGCCGACCCGCCTGCATCTGCAGGGCGCGGCACACCGGATCGGGCTGATACTCAATCCAAACTCGTAAGGCACCGGTCGGTTGCACGACGGGGGGTCGCTCGCGCGGCCCACCGTTGCCGTACCAACCCGCGCGTCCTCACTAGATGAGCGTCCACTCTCCGCCGCCAGTGGCGAGCAGAACCAGGTTGCACACGAGATAGAGCAGATCGTAGTACCATCCGTCGTTCTTCCTGCCCCAAAAGCCGCTCTTCCAGACGAACATCTTCTTGCCGATCGCGCCGAGCATGACGCCGATGAGCAACACGGCCGCGACCTGCACGAAGACGCCGAGTACGAGCGCAATCGCACTGGCGAGCTCCACGGCGCCTAACACGCTCGTGGCGGCAGGCGACATCCCGATACTTTCCCCACGCTCCTTTGGCTTCGTCAGGTGCGACCAGCCGCTCGTACCGAACACGAGCGCGATCATGATCCGCAGCAGCAGCAGCGAGAGCGGCGTGTAGGCAGCGAGTTCGGGCACGAGCATGTGAGCCTCGGGCGCTTTGAGGGAGAAGCGGGATCCCTGGTCCGAACCCGACGATCAAGAAACACGCCCACTGCGTTCCGGCAGTTCTGCGCCAGGGTTCACAATTGCAAGTGCAAACGTATGTCTCGCAAGCGAGTCCCGCTGTCAACCGGTTCCGGGGGTGATTGCGCCATGCGCCGGTGTCGCGGCGCCGAGGGTGCTCCGAGCGCCCCTTCCGTCACTTTGTGTGTCCACGTCCCACCGAGCGTTCCGCCGCGCAGACAGAATCGTCCTTTATCCTGAGATACCGCCCTCATTCCAGGGTTGATGCGGCAACCGCAATCACCTGAACGAGGCCTTCAGGAACACGACG
>DATKDD010000393.1:0-3189 GCA_035512875.1 Gemmatimonadaceae bacterium
GTACCCGCGCCACGCATCCCCAGCACGCCCCAGCTATAGCCTTCGGCTCGGCCGATGATTCGTACAAGAGGTAGCCAGGCGAACACGGTCGTCGTCACCGTCCAGAACATGACGAAAGCAAATAAGCGCTTCTGCCACTGGTCCATCATCTGTCCCCTTTCATAACGTCATTTCGCGGCGCGATATCACGCGCGCAAGTGGCGATTCCGGGGTGAGCAACGCTCCGGTCACCGCGACCGAGATCCCACGCCGCGCGCCGCGATCGCCCGCAACGACGCATCCGCCCGCTCGATCGCGCCGCGGAGCTCGTCAGGCGGTGCGATCGACTGCGAAGAGTCCTGACCGGCGTCCTGTTGCGCAGTCCGACAACTCACCGGCCGCATCCGCCATTCCTGTACCCGTGAGTCGCCCTCCCCACCGTCGATGCGCGCCGTGAGGGATCCGTCCGCGCCTTTCGAGTAACGTATCCGCTTGGGGAAGTCGTGTTCCGGCGCCTCGAACTGGGCTCGGCCGCTCCCGATACTCGTGAGGCGGAATGCGTGCTCCGACGGCCTTCCACCCGGGAACGGCAGGAGGGCGATACCCGTGGAGTCGACGGTAATGCGACTGAACTCGTGCTGCACCGCGCTGCTGCCGCGCATGAACCGTGAAAGCCCGATGATCAGGTTGTCCGAGGGCTGTGTGTAGAACTCTTCCAACGCGGCGCCGTTGGCGAACTCACCCCTCCAGCATCCGGCCATGAAACCCAGGTCGTTCAGCGTGGCAGTGGGGGGATCCTGAGCAGAAGCCCGAGGCGAAACGGCCAGCACGGCTGAGATCAACACCCCAATTACGTACCTGGTCATCGGTCCTCTCAGGGAAAGGCGGTAAGCAAGCCAACCAGAATCCGACTCGAGAGTGTAGCCGTCTTGAACGTACGGAACACGCTGAACAATCGTGCTGTGCTCCATTCGGGGCTATGGTGATCGGTGGAACCGGACTGCGTAGCCGCGCGCAGACGACTGCGCCGTGTCACGCCTCATTCGCTCGACTTCGATCCAGTCAGCTGATCCAGGTCGGCCGGCGTGTCGACGTCGCGCAGGGCATCGGCTGGCCAGTCGAGCATCACGGCTTCGCCAAGGTGCGCCATCACCACTGCCTTTCCGCATCCCTCTCCGGTCCACGCGAAGAGCTCCGGCCAGAGCTCCCGCCGAAAGTGGAGCGGCGGCGCCAGCACTCGTTCCGTTCCATAGCGAGAGACGGCGAGGCGGGCCCCCGTATCCCCGGGTCCGTTCCGCAGGGCGCGCACCATCGCGGTGGTCACGTGCACCATGTCGCCGAGCATGACGACTGCCGCGGGAACCGACGCGTCGAGCGCGCGCAGCCCGGTGTGCAGCGAGCCGCTGGTCGGCCCCGTGAAGTCGGGATTCTCGACGAACGCGCACTCCAGTCCGCCGAGCGTCGCGCGGATGCGGTGAGGCTCGTAACCGAGCACTACGACGACGGGCTCGAGCCCCGCCTCGATAGCGCGCCTGACGACTCGCCGGACCATCGGTTCGCCATCGATCTCCAGCAACAGCTTGTTCGTCGACGCGCCCATACGCCGAGATGCTCCGGCGGCGAGCACGATGCCGGCTACGCGCGCGATCGAGTCGTCCCCAACAGCGATCGGACGAACCGCGTGCTCACTCCCTCGAGGCATGGATCGGCGCGCGCCTATCGCGCAACGATCGCGCACCGCGCCCGCTGCGCACCGCGAGAATCTCCGCCAGGGTCGACAGCGCCACCTGCTCCGCGCCGTCAGTGCCGATGTCGAGGCCGACCGGGCCAAAGATCCGCGACTCATCGACCGGACCTTCCTCGCGCAGGATGCCGAGTATCCGTTCCATGCGTTGACGCGGCCCGAGCACGCCGAGGTAGCGCGCCGGGCTTCTGAGCAACGCGCGCAGGTAATCGGTGTCGTCGGCGAAGTGATGCGTCATGACTACGGCAAAGCTGTCGGCATCCAGCACGACCCGCTCGCTGAGTCGTGCCGCATCAGTTTCCAGGAGCCGCACGGACGAGGGAAATCGATCGGCGGTGAGCAGTCCCGGCCGCCGGTCCGCAACGACTACCCTGAAGCCCACCTCGCTGGCGAGGCGGGCAAGGTGGCAGGCATCATCGCCGGCGCTCACTACCAGAAGGCGCGGCGGCGGAATCATCACGTCCACGAACAGCGCCGCGTTGTTCTGTTCCACCATCCGCGAATGCCCCGATGCGAGCCACTCGACCGCGGGCTCGCCGGTTACGACGACGCGTTGGAGCTCGCCGCTCGCAGCCGCCGCATCGTCAGGCGAGCGCTGATCCCCGGCCAGCGCGCGGTCCAGCCGCGTGATCACGATGAACGGCGACTCCGCCTCGACAAGTCTGCGCTCGGCGGCGCGGTCGGACAGCACTGGCTCGATGAGGATCTCTACCTCGCCGTCGCACCCGACGCCCAGATCCCATGCGTCGACCTCGCTGGAGCCTCCGCAGTACGTGCGGACCTCGCTCACGCCTGACGCGATGACCTGGCGCGCAACTTCACGCACGTCCTCCTCGAGGCAGCCGCCGCTCACGTTCCCCACGCTGCGGCCATCATCGCTGACCACGAGCTTGGCGCCTTCGTGCCGATAGGCAGAGCCGCGCACGCGCACAACGGTCGCGAGTGCCGCGCGCACGCCGTCCCGCTGCAGCTCGGCAATGCGCGCAAGAATCTGCCGGGTCTCGAGCCACTGTTTCATCGAGCGATCAGCCCCAGGAGAGCTCGTGCTTGCTGAGCGGCAGCGATCGGATGCGTTTTCCCGTCGCGGCGAAGATGGCGTTGGTGAGCGCGGGGACCACCGGTGGAAGCGCCGGCTCTCCCATGCCGGTTGGCGGGAAGTCAGTCGTGAGGAAGTGCACCTCGACGGGTGGCGCTTCTGCCATGCGCAGCAGCGGGAAGTCGTGAAAATTGCTCTGCGCGACCCGCCCGCTTTCGATGGTAATCTCCTGCGCGAGCGCTTCGCTGATTCCGTCGAGCACCGAGCCCTGGACCTGATTCACGGCACCACTGGGGTTGATGATCTGGCTCCCCACGTCACCGGCCGCCCAGACCTTGTCGATCTCGAGCTCTCCCGCGCGGCTCACCGTCACTTGCACCACCTCCGCGAAGTACCCGCGATGGCTGAAGTGGAAGCCGACACCCATCCC
>DATKDD010000394.1:0-4571 GCA_035512875.1 Gemmatimonadaceae bacterium
ATAGTTGTCGATCGGCGCGCCGCCGCCGGCCTGCGGTCCGGACGAACCGCCGCCTGACGCGCCGGCCAGCTTTACGCCGCTCCCCCCGTCAATGTGAAACAGAAACAGCTCGTAGGTGCTGGCGCGTACGTCGGTAGTGGAGCGCGACGTGACGATGTACTTGCCGTCGGGAGTCCACTCCGGCGAGATGTACTGTCCCTTGTCGCCCTTGGTCAGCGCGCGCGGGTTCTTTCCGTCGGCGTCGATCAGCCAGAGGTTCTCGGCGCCGCTCCGGTCGCTGGCGAAGACGATCGTCTTGCCGTCGGGCGAGTATCGCGGCTGCGCATCGAACGCCATCCCACTCGTCAGGCGTGTGGCGGCTCCGCCGGTGATCGGCACTGTGTACAGATCCCCCACCAGGTCGAAGACTATCGTCTGACCGTCGGGCGAGACATCGAGCGACATCCACGTCACTTCATCAGTGGTGAATCGCACCGTGCGCTCGCCCGCCAGCGGCAGTCCCCGCGCCGAGTCACCGCGCGCGGAGTCAGCGCGAGTCGTGTCCTGCGCGCCGGTTGCGGAAGACGCCAGCGCGAGCGCGGCAGAGAGGAGCGAGGTGCGAACGAAGGGTATGAACATGGGAGTGAAGCGAGAGTTGCGAAAGCTAGAGCGAAACGTTCGAGACGGTTGACCGGCGGAGATGCCCGATCGCCAATTCTGAGATAGAGATCGCGGCAGGGCAAGTCAACGCATCGCCAGTGGGATCAACTGGCATCGGCATTAACTGGCATCAATGTCAAAGGGGCGACAGATGAGGCGGATTGGGCGGATGAGGCTGATCTGTTCCGAGTGCAATCAGCGATCCGAGTCAGAGAAGCCTCAGTGAGCGCGAATCTCGGAGGTACTGTTGAACAGAATTAAACAACAGCAAATGAACGTGCAGGCACCGACAATCCCGCTCCCCACCAATTTCCATCAGCCTCATCCGCCCAATCCGCCTCATCTGTCGCTCCTTCGACATTGATGCCAGAACGGGCGGCCGCGGCTGCTACGGACAACGATAGTCGCACCTACGCGCGCGCGAACGCCAGGCCCAGCGCCACCAGCGCGACCACGAGCGCCAAACCACCCAGCACCACAGCGGCCATAGCCGGCACCCGCGATCGCAGCGCGGCCGCTTCCATCGCCCGCGTCATCGCGCGCTCCGGTCCGTCCGGATTCTCGGTGAACAGCGACTGCCGCATGGTCGACTTCGCCCCGACGACCTCCGTCATTGCACGCTTCAGGTGGCGCTGATGGATCTGTTTCGCCTCGTCAGGCCCGGGCTCGGCGGCCGCAGCAACGGCAGCCTTGAGCACAGCGTTCTTGATGTCCCCGCCGCTCGTCTCGAATCGTCGCGCAAGCTCCGGAAAGTCAACGTCCTGGGCGAGCGGTGATTTTTGCGGATGGAACTGGACGCGCCAGATCTCCGCGCGCTCCTCGACTCCAGGCATCTCGAACAACACGTGCGTCCGTATGCGGCGCTCGAATGCCGGATCGAAGTTCGCGGCGAGATTGGTGGCGAAAATCACAACACCGTTGAACTGCTCCAGTTCGCGCAGCAATACGTTGACGACGGTGTTCGCTTCCCGTTGATAGGCCTGCTGCACGCCCACCGAGCGGCGGGCCGCTATCGCATCGGCCTCATCGAAGAAGAGCACCGCCCGCTGCTGCGTGGCCAGTCTGAACACCCCCGCCACGTTCTTGGGCGTCTCCCCCGCCCACATGGATTCCAGCTCCGAGTAGCGTACGACGAGCAGCTGCATGCCAAGCGCGTGCGCGATCGCCTCCGCGCAGATCGTCTTTCCCGTACCTGGGGGACCGGCAAAGTTGAAGACCAGGCCGAGCCCGGTGCTGTGCCGCTCACCCAGCCCCCACGTGCGGAAGATCAGCGCATGGCTGCGCACCTGCGACAGCGCCTCGTCGAGCGCCTGGCGAGTGACGGGCGGGAGGATGACATCAGCCAGCGTCCGCTGCGGAGTGATCGTCTCGACAGCGCGCTTGGCGCCGTATTTTCCCGTGAAGAGATCCAGAAGGGGAGAGGGCATGTGCGTATCGATGCGCGGTGTGGCTGTCTCGGTACAAGTCCGGTGGAATGCAGGTATACAAATAGCGGCGATGGATGCGCCAGATCGGGCCTCCTTCTTGCACCCGTTGGGTGTGCGGCGCCACCGTTCAGCGCCCGCTGTTAACGCACCAACCCATTTGGAGCCAACACGATGAGATCCCTTTTCGCCACGCTGGCGCTGGTCGCGGTGGTCGCTTCCTCCTCGGCCTGCTCTCGCCGGGTCGAGGTCGAAACCGGTGTACCTCAGTCCGAAATTACGCTTTCGGTCACCAACAGCGCTCCGCAGGCCGTGAACGTGTACGTCGTCTCCGGCGGTACACCGATCTTCGTGGGCCAGGTGAGCCCCGGCCGAACGCAGAACCTGGCCGTCAACGGTGTTGCCGAAGGGTCGATCGTGACCTTGCGAGCCACCACTACGGACGGCGCCAATACATACACGAGGGACAACGTGTCTCTCACGGGCACCTTCTCGTGGCAGGTGCCGTAACGCAGTTGCAGGGCGTTAGCGTTACCTGTAGTTTGTCGGGGCTGGAGGAGATTTCCAGCCCCGTTTCGTATCTCGTTGCGACTACTTCCTTTCCTGCGACCGCCTGGCAGTCGTTCGACGGTTGGGGCCCGCTCTGTCGAGTAATTCGGCCACCGACGAACCGCGCCAGGCGCGCTGCGTGGAGCGCCGGCCGCGCTCCCGCCGGCGCGGGACAGGCTGACCTGGGAGACATAACTTGGTGCAGGGTTCCCCCACCGCCGGCGCGCCATCGGGCGCGCCGCGCCCCGCGTCCGGACGCCTCGGCATCCTCACGCCTGGACTCGGCGCCGTTGCAACCACCTTCATAGCCGGTGTCGAATCGATTCGGCGCGGCCGCTCCCAGCCGATCGGATCGCTCACGCAGATGGCGACGATCCGGCTCGGCAAGCGTACGGACAATCGCTCGCCGCTCATAAAGGATTTCGTTCCGCTTGCTTCGCTCGAGGATCTCGTTTTCGGTGCGTGGGATCCGATTCCTGACGATGCCTACGCGGCCGCGCGGAAGGCCGGCGTGCTGGAGGAGAAGCATCTGGCCCCGCTCGAGGACTTTCTCTCGAAGATCAAGCCGATGCCCGCGGTGTTCGACAACAGGTACGTGACGCGCATCAACGGCACCAACGTGAAGACGGGGAAGACCAAACGTGACCTCGCCGAGCAGCTCCGGCAGGACATCCGCGAATTCAGGAAGAGCCATGGCCTGGACCGGCTCGTGATGGTATGGTGCGCGTCGACCGAAGTGTTCATTCGGCCGGGCCCGCAGCACGCCACGATCGAACAGTTCGAGAAGGCGATGGAGCGGAACGACGAAGCGATCGCGCCCTCGATGCTGTACGCGTACGCCGCCTTGATGGAGGGTGTGCCATTCTGCAACGGTGCGCCTAACCTCACGGTGGACCTGCCGGCGTTGCAGGAGCTGGCCATCCAGCGTGGGGTGCCCATTTCCGGCAAGGATTTCAAGACCGGGCAGACGTGGATGAAGACGATCATCGCTCCGGGCCTCAAGGCGCGCATGTTAGGTCTTCAGGGCTGGTACTCGACCAATATTCTGGGCAACCGCGACGGCGAGGTACTCGACGACCCCGCGTCGTTCAAGACGAAGGAAGAGTCCAAGCTGTCGGTATTGCACAATATTCTGCAGCCGGAAGTCTATCCCGCGCTTTACAAGGATTTCGCGCACGTGGTGCGGATCAACTATTACCCGCCCCGTGGAGACAACAAGGAAGGATGGGACAACATCGACATCATCGGATGGATGGGCTATCCGATGCAGATCAAGATCAACTTTCTCTGCCGCGACTCCATCCTTGCGGCACCGATCGTCCTCGACCTGGCGCTGTTCTCCGATTTTGCGCACCGGGTGGGGATGAAGGGGATCCAGGAATGGCTGTCATTCTATTACAAGAGCCCGATGGCCGCGCCGGGGCTCCAACCGGAGCACGATCTGTTCATTCAGCAGACGAAGCTCAAGAACACGCTGCGGCACCTGATGGGGGAAGAGCAGATCACCCACCTCGGACTGGAGTACTACCCGGCGTGAGACTGTCGACGCAGCTCGCTGTGTTAGGCCTGGCGGCGCTGGTGGCTGCAGCATGTGGCCCGTCGGCCGATCAGCCCACCGGCTTCCGCCAGCGGAGCGAATCGTACACGTTCCGCGTTTCGGCGGACGTGTCGCCACCGGCGGCGCGCGAGCCGATCGAGTACACCATCGTCATACTCGACCGCGCGACCGGGCGGCCGGTGGAGAATGGCGAGGGGCAGCTCTTTGCCCAGAACATCCAGGGAAAGCAGACGTACGACGCGCTCGCTCCCTCGCCCGAAGCTGGAACGTACAAGGCCACCGTGAGCTTTCTGCTCGCCGACCAGTGGGCGGTGGGCATCCGCTTCCGTCGCGATTCGACCGCCCCGCTCGAGCGAATAGACTGGATGCAGGAAGTCGTCGGCGAGCGGAATCCCATTCAA
>DATKDD010000395.1:0-5466 GCA_035512875.1 Gemmatimonadaceae bacterium
CTTTCAGCAACCGTGAGAGCCCGCGATCCGCGTAAAGTCGCCCCTCGTTCTGGCAACGGGCGCAGTAGTTGGTCTCGTTGTCGGCGTATCGAATGCGCTGAACGGGTGCGAAACAGACAGGACACGGTTTCCCATACCGGCCATGGACCGCCATGCCCTCGCGAAATGCAGTCACCTTCTCGGGGAAGGCGCGGACCGCTTCCTCGCGCAGGCGATCGCTCCAGCTCCGAAGCGTGGCGACTGCGGCTTCATGTAGACGCTCGGCATCCTCGTCGCTCAGCCGGCTTGTCAGGACGAGTGGAGAGAGCCGGGCGGCGTGTAGGATTTCGTCGGAGTACGCGTTACCTATTCCGCTGAACAGACGTGGGTCGGTAAGCGCGCGCTTGAGCGTGTGATTCTCGCTGCGCAAACGCATCGCGAACTCATCGGCGGTTGCACCGAGCACTTCGAGCCCTCCTCGATCGAATTGCGCCAGCGCCTCGTCGCCTCGCACGAGGTGGACTGATGCGCGCCGCTTGCTTCCCGCTTCGGTGAAGTGAAGCACGCCTGACGAAAAATGCAGCCGGGCGAGGATGAGCGAGCGCGGGACTTTCGGCCCGGGAGGGCGCCAGCGTAGCCGTCCCGCAATCATCAAGTGCATCACGACCCACAAGCGTGCCTCGACAGAGTCGTGCTCCCCGGCGTCGCCGGGTTTTGGCGAGGCGTCAGCCGGGATCGCACCCAATGCCACTCGCTTGCCGATTCTGCGGATCGCACAGACGCGCGCACCGGCGAACGCGTCGGGTCGCGGGACTACGGTGCGGAGCACGAACGGCTTCACGACCTCGAGCTGCTCGATCGGCTCGCCGGAGATCCGGCTGGTGAGCGCCTCCAGATAGGCAGCGATGTCGGGAAGTTCCGGCATGTCGTGCTGGCGCCCGCGTGCGCATCAATCCCGCTGAGCGGTGATGCCGCGGTTGCGGGAGATACTCTGTGGCTACTCTGACGGCGTGGTAGCCGCGATCGCCTGGTGCAGTCGCGGCATCACTGCATCGATCTGAGGCACCGAGACTGCGCCAACCGAAAGCCGGAACCAACCGGAGTCTCCATTCACCCCGAACGCGGTGAACGGAACGGCAGCGAATCCGGATTGCTGGAGCAGATACGTGCGCACCGCTTCGTCGTCCCGCAGCACCGTTCCCTGGGGGGTGCGTCTCCCCTTCAAGGCGAACCGCGCGCTCAGGTAGATCGTGGCGGTCGGGTTGGCGACGTCCACCGGCAGGCCGGCCTCGCGCATCGCGGCGAGGTGGTAGTGCAGCCTATCGAGCCTCAGCCTGATATCCCGCAGCATCTCCGCGTGGTACCGTACGATCAGGTCGTCGTCGGCGAGCAGTCGTGCGGTTGCGATCTGTTCGGCGCGCGGTGCCCACGCTCCTGAGTGTCCGAGCACATCGCTTACGCCGCGGATCACATCGTCGGGGCCCGCCACCCAGCCGACGCGTATGCCGGTCGCGGCGAACGACTTGGAGATAGCATCCACATAGACGGTGTACGGTGCCATCTCCGGACGCAGTCCGAGCGGATGCACGTGACGCGTGTCTCCGAACGTCAGCATCCAATAAACCTGGTCGTACAGCACGAACAGCGGCCGCTCACGTCCTCCTTCCGCTTCGCGGCGTTCGTTCTCTTCAAGCACGAGATCACAGATACTGCCTAACGTATCGGCGTCGAACGCCGCACCGGTCGGGTTGACTGGAGAATTGAGCACCAGCAGCCGGGCGCTGCGCAGTGGCCGGGCGAGCGCGCCGGCGGTGGGAAGGAAGTCGGTCGACGAATCGCACGGCACCATCACCGGCCGCGCGCCGACCAGGTGGCAGTAATCGACGTTGTTCCACGACGGTACCGGAAAGACGACCTCATCGCCGGGATCGACAATCACGCGAAACGTCGAATAGATCCCCGGGCGCGCGCCCGCCGCGATCACGATCCCGTTGTCGCCGAATCGCAGCCCGAGTCGATCCGCGTAGAAGCGGGCCACCGCCACACGCAGTTGCGGCACGCCCGTCGACGGCGGATAGTTCGTCTCGCCACTCTGCAGTGCCTCACGAATGAACTCGACCAGCGGTGCCGGCGCCGGAAATTCGGCTGGGTTGAAATCCCCGACCGTCAGATTCACCACCGGATCGCCCTTGGCGATGAGCGCTCGAACCTGCCCCGCAATGCGGAGAATCGACGAGCCCTGCAGCTCGCTCGCCATCGAGCCTATTCGCGACCGCGGGGCATCGGCGGTGCCTAACGCCACTGGGGAAGGCGCGAGGTGATCGAACCGGATGGCGCTCGGCATCTCCAGCAGCTCTTTCTCGGTCATGAGGCGCGGGGATCGAAGGTGGGGTGAATCGTTCGCGGACATGTCGTTGGTGCGCTACTCGACGCGCGGGCACGCTGCCGCGCCCAGTTCGGTCGGGGCGGTGCTGTAAAGGTATAGAGCTGCGGCTCCGCGCACACCGGGATCCATCACGTTCAGTGCGGTCCGGGTGACCCGCGAGACACCGGCGGCGCTCCACGCAGGAATTCCAGGCGGAGCTCGGTCCACCCGTCCGCCTGGTAGTAATGCACACGCACCTCGCGCCGGCCCCCGCCGATCTCGGCGTAATCCACCTCCGATCCGTGAGCATCCCACCGATCGATGACCAGCTCACCGTCCACCCATACGCGAATTGCATCGTCGCTGATCGCTCGAACCGTATTCCGCCCGGATGGGAGCGTCACGATCGCCTCGGCCTCCAGCGCCCACCGCTCCCGTGGGAGCGATGGGATCGATGGCCTGTACCACATGAAGTCGAGCCGCGGATCTGTGCGGGCAATGAGGGGCGTTTCTGCCAGTAGAGACGCGAATGCGCCGGGGTGCGAACGCGGATCGGTGCTGTCGCCCCAAGCGTGGATGCGCACATTCCAGCTCGTTGGCGGCTCATACCGCTCGTAGCCGAATGCGACCGGCTCGCCGGCCGCGAAGCGCACGCCGCGTGGCGATTGCACCTCGCCCCCACGATACGCCAGAGTCAACTGCCAATCTCCCTCGAAGCCCGGAGACGGCGTCACCAGAATCGTGTCGCCAACCGACCCCTCCTCGGCGGACACCGCCGCCACGCCGCGCCGGCCCGTCACTCGCCAGGCGCCAGGAGGGCCGAGGACGCGCAACGCGAGTGGCGAGGCACGCGAGGAGTCCACCGGCCACAGCTTGGGAGAGCGCCAGTCGTACGGTCCCCATTCGTCCACGATGATCGTCGAGCGTGGGTGCCGCGCCATCCAGGCCGAATCACGCGGCAAGCCGTTAGGCGATCGCACGGGAGCGAGGGCCGCGTATTCCGGTGAAAGGGCTGGCGCGCGAATAGGCGCATGGCGATCGCCGGACGGAAGCGTCTGAAGCTCGGCTGGCGGCGACGAGTCGCCAACCACGAGCGGCGAGTCCACAGCGGAAAAAGTGTTGTCGATAACCAGCAGCCCGGATGTCGCCGCCGTCCAGACCCCCGTACGATTGCCGGCGAACGCATTACGCTCGATGCGCACATCCCGGCTCCGCGTGTCGCGGTGTTTGGGGTACCCCCAGTCGGAGGGCTCGATGGGATTGGCCCACAGCCGGATCGCGGTGGTGTCGCCGTCGAAGAGATTCTCCACAATGGCGTTCTGCTGTCCATGCTCAATCGCGACGCCGATCCGGTTGGCGATGAACTCGTTGCCGGCGACGACGGACTCCCAGCTGTAACCACCCCAGAGGCCGTAATCCGAACCTTCGACGCGATTGGCGATGAATGTGTTGCGACTGAACGTCGCCTCCATGCCGTTGGTGGGCGCGAAGCTGAAATCGTTGCCGTAGAACAGGTTGTCGTTCGCGCCACCCGCACCGGTGTCCATCGTCGACTGTCCGGCCCACAGAAAGAGTCCGTCGCCACCGTGGGTAGCGGAGTTGTACGCAACCACGTTGTTGGAACTCTGCGCATAGATGAGCAGTCCGGCGGAATCCTGCCCGCGGCGGTAGAATCCGTGGCTGTACCCTCTGACGTTGAAGTCCACGTAGTTGTGCAGAATGCGATTGGCGTTCGAGCGGTATAATCCGATGCCGACGCCGGAGTTGAACGCGATGATGTTGTTCCAGAGGGTCAGACTGTCGCTGCGGACGAGCATCACGCCGTTCATCCCTTGCTCCACGCGATTGCCGTGGATGCGGCCACCCTGCACATCGGTGAGATACACGGCGGCGCCGAAGCGCAGCCACTCGTCCTTCTCATTGTTGTGAAAGGACAGCCAGTCCACGAGGCTCTCGTGCTCGACGAGGCTGAACAGCCGGGGTTTCCAGTTGTGGCGCAGGTCGTTGTCAGCCAACTCGAGCGATCGGGTGCCACGAGCGAGGATGGCGACCTTGTAGCCGCGAATCCGCGCGTTGACGATTCGAACGTCATGCCCGCCTTCGATACGAATCGCCACTCCGGCCGCCGCATCGGGTTCGGCGTCAGGCCCGGCGCCGGCGAGCTCGGCGCCATCGAAGTCGACCGTGATGTCGCTGCCACGAACGATGATCACGGCGGAATCGAGCGATGCGGCGGCCGGGAGGACATAACGACCCGGCACGATGCGCACCGACGACGTGATGATCATGCCTGCCCGGAGCGCTTCGGTACGGTACGGAGCGCGATCGGTGCGCCGTTGCGCCGCCGAGCCGCTGGCGGTGAGCGCCGCAAGCACGAGTGCGGCAGCCGGCTTGAGAAATGGCGGCATTGCTCGAAGATACCGCACCAGCCGGTGTCGCGCGCCTCCCGGCCCCTGGCTCATATGGACAACCACCGGCATGCGAATACCTTCCCGCGCGTACCCTTTGCCGGAGTTCTCCGTGATGTTCGCCAGTCAGCTAGTGCGCGCGCTGCTCATCGGCGCCGTGGTGGTGGCGCCGTTCGCGCCCGCCGCGCAGCAGAAGCCCTCGGACACGTTGCTCACCGTCGATCGATATCTGGACTACGAGACGGTAGGCGACCCGCAGATCTCGCCCCAGGGGACACAGATCATCTATACGCGCCGTTGGGTGAATAAGCTCGAGGACAAGTGGGAGACCGCACTGTGGGTCATTGACGCCGACGGCGGCCGCAATCGCTTTCTCGCAAAGGGGGGCGGTGCACGCTGGTCGCCTGACGGCACCCGCATAGCCTTTCTCGCCGAGGGAGAGCCGAAAGGGTCGCAGATCTTCGTGCGCTGGATGGATACCGAGGGGGCACCCACGCAGGTCACACGGCTGACGGAGTCTCCGGGAGACGTTCGCTGGTCGCCGGATGGGAAGTACCTGGGCTTCACGATGTTCGTGAAGAAGGCGCCTGAGTGGCAGATCGACATGCCCAAGCCGCCTGAAGGCGCCAAGTGGACGCCGGCGCCGCGCATCGTCAACGACCTGCACTTCCGCCAGGACCGCCGCGGCTTCATGGAGAGCGGTGCGCGGCACCT
>DATKDD010000396.1:0-4351 GCA_035512875.1 Gemmatimonadaceae bacterium
GGTGCCCGGTCCATCAGGTCGCCTACGGCCGGCCGAATGATCCTGATGCCGTTGAGGAGAATGATGACCGAGGCGACGAGCGCGGCATAGTCTTCAGCCGATTCCCACCCCGGACCCTTGATGACCGCGATGCTGATACCGATGAAGGCTGCACCGGAGGTGATCGCATCGCTGCGATGGTGCCACGCGTCCGCCGACAGGGCTCGGCTGCCAAGGTCGCCGCCGGCCCGGCCCACGTAGCGGTAGAGCACTTCCTTGATCACGATCACCACAACGAGCACAATGAGCGTGAACGGCGCCGGCGCGTGGTGCGGGGTATGGATCTCGCGGATCGCCGCGATCGAGATTCCGATACTGGCGCCGATGAGCAGGAGCCCCACGATCGCTGCCGCCACCTGCTCGGCGCGAGCGAAACCGAAAGGGTATTCGTTGGTCGCGGTCCGCGTGGCCATCCGCAACCCCCCCCAGACGATCAGCGAGGAGAGCACGTCCGACCCACTCTCGACCGCGTCGGCGATCAGGGCATACGAAGTTCCGAGAACCCCAGCGATGAGCTTGGTGACGGCCAGTGCGGCATTGATGAGCATGCCGAGCTGGGCGATACGCATGCCGCGCTCGAGCGTCTGGCCGATGGAAGCGGTGGACATTGTCGCGGGGTAATGTATCCTGTCACAGGCGCAGAAACAGCGCGCTCTTCCGCCGTGTCACCACACCCGGACGGCGATTCCAGGATTGGGGACAGCGGTTGGGATGACCGGTTTGGTGTCGATATCCGTAAGCTATTGCCAAGTGGCAGCTTAGAAGCCAGGTTGGAGGCCCTTCTCATGGCACCGTACGTGCCTCAGAGAGAGCAGTTACGTGTGCTGCTTTCCCGGAGTAATCGATGAAGTCTATAAATAGCTGGATTCTCACCGTGGCATTTCTCGTGGCAGCGCCGGCCGCGGCGCAGTCGCGCGATTCCGCCGAGCGTGAGCACAAGCCGCCGCCGGGAATGTGCCGCATTTGGTTGAACGATGTCCCGGCCAACCGTCAGCCCGAGCCGACGGACTGCCCGACGGCGATCCGCAAGCGTCCGCCCAATGGGCGGGTGATCTTTGGCGATGAGGTGCGGCGCACTCGCGACAAGCCGGCTGAGCTGCCCGAGGGTGTGAAGCAGTTGAAGGGGCGGGAGAACCAGGGCAAGCCCGAAACCAAGGAAAAGGAGCAGGAGCGGAAGCCCAACGAGCGGATCCGGGTGCGCCCGCCGCCGGTGCTGCCTCCTCAGGCCCAGCCGGCACGCGTTTTTCCGCGTTAGGCTCCCGGCAGCGGCGGCGCACGCGCAGATTTCGGGCACCGCGGTTCTTCGCGGGGCCCGATTTCGCGTTTCCGCCTGAATTCGCTCCAGATGCCTGCTCAGCCTCCTCTGCTTCCGTTCGACGCGCGCGCGCCAAAGATGCTCGGCTACTGGATCGCATTGGCGGTCTTTCTGGTAGTCGATGTAATCACCAAGCAGGTCGCAGAACGTACCCTGGTGCTGCACCGGCCGAGGCCGGTCATAGGCGAGTGGGTACAGTTCACGCTGGCGTACAACCCGGGGGCCGCGTTCAGCATGCATGTGGGCGATGCGTCGCGCTGGGTGTTCAGCATCATAGCGATCGTGGTGCTGATCCTGCTGTGGCGCATGTTGCGCGAGGCGCCGCCGTCAGACGTGCTGCGTGGCACGGCGGTGGGGATGGTGAGCGCAGGGGCGCTAGGGAATCTGCTCGACCGGCTGCGGTCCGAGCGCGGGGTCGTGGACTTTCTCGATCTGGGGGTGGGGTCGTGGCGCTTCTACACGTTCAACGTCGCCGACATGGGCGTCACCATGGGAGCCGTGCTGCTGGCCTGGTCGCTGTGGCAGGAGGGGCGGCGGCACCGCGGGCATGACGACCGACCAGCTTCCGCTGCCTGACGAGACGCCGCACCCGGGCACCGGCGCCCTCCGGGAGCCGCACGACCGCTATCTCCCGCCCGACCACGACGCGTTCATCGCCGCCGAGCCGCCGACCGGGCGCGTGCTCGTCATCGCGCCTACGCGTGCCGCGTGCGAGACGATCGAGCTGGCGCTCGGTCTCCATCTCGACACGCTGCTTCAACGCGAGCATGGCGAGGAAGTGCTCCAGCTCGCCGCCTCGGGAAAGGGATTCGGCATCGTCGCCGGCACGGGCACGGGCAAGACGCTCGCCGTGCGGCCGATCGCTGAAACCATCATTGGCACGACCGACCTCCGCGTCGGCGTCGTCAACCGCGAGCGTGAAGCGACGCCCGAGCTGCCGTCCTGGAACGTGATCATCATCACCACCGGTATCGCGCGACGCTGGTTTCAGGAGGGCGACATTCTGCCCCGGGACACCCTGGTAGTCGACGAGATCCACCAGACGTCGGCCGAGCTCGAGCTCTGCCTGGCGTTAGGAAAGCGCGTCGGATGCCGGTTCATCTGGCTGTCGGCGACGGTTGATCCGAGCTTCTACTCCCGCTACCTCGATTCGTCAGGAGTGATCGAGAGCACCGCGTTCGATCCGAGTCGCAAGGCAACGGTCAAGATCATTCCGCGCGAGCCGCTCGAGTTTCTCGATGACCGCTTTCTGCGCGAGGTTACGCGGGAGAAGCGCGGCGTAGGCGTGTTTCTTCCGACGCGGGCGGGTGTCGAGCAGGTAGCTGCCGAGGTGGCCGTGCGCGCGCCGAAGATCGAGACGGCTTTCTACCACGGCGGTGAGCCGATCCGCGTGATCCGTCCCTATCTCGAAGGCGAGGTACAGAAGCCGTACCTCCTGGCGATGACCGCGGCCGGCCAGAGCGCGCTCAACGTGCGTGGGCTCGATACCGTCGTCATCGACGACGTGCGTTTCGCGAACGTGGTGGAAAACGGACGCAACGTCCTTACGCGCGTGCATCTGGGCGCCAACGAACTGCTGCAGATGGCGGGACGCGTGCACGGGCGCGTGAAGAACGGTCGCGTGTACATCCTCAGCGACCGGGACATTCATTTCAGTTCGCTCAAGCCGTCGGAGCCCGAGTTTCAGCTCGCCGGCGATTCGGAGCGTGTTGCGATGACGTGCGCGGCGCTCGGCGTCCGCGCGGACGAGCTCGAGCTTCCGGTGCCGCTCGACAAGGTTGCCTATCGCGAGGCGGTACAGCTGCTGGAGTCCCGCGGCGTGGTGGAAGACGGGAAACTCTCCAAGTACGGACGTGCCGTCGAAGCGCTGCCGGTCGACCGGCCGTGGGCGGAGCTGCTCGTGCACGCCCCCGATTCGCTCGTCGCCTATGTGGCGGTAATGAGCGGAGTGGAATCGCTGCACCGCATGACGCGCGATGACCGCGATCTGCGCGGGCTCATCGTAGCCGGAAGCGATCACCTGACCGCGTACAATCTCTACGCCGAGGCGTTCCGACGCGCGGGCTACGTGGGCGAGGTCTACGGATTGCCGCGCCACCTCTTCGAGGAGACGGCGGTCGCCGAGTGGGCCGAAGAGCGCGGCGCGCTGGTGAAGGCCGTGGAGGATGCTGCGTTGGGAATGGCCAGCGTGCACCGGTCGCTCGACCTGCCGCTGCCGGAGGAAATGCCGCCTGCCGGCAACGCCGAGCATCGCGCCTTTGCCGAGCTTCTGGCGGCGATTCTCCCGTTCGATCTGGTGATCGATGAGCGGAGCGCCGATGGCGAAGAGGTGCGGGTCGGCAAGACGAGCGTGTGCGGAAGCTGGGGCGCGGTCGCCGGAACCATCCGGTACTTCGCCGACCGCTTCGGCGTTCCGCGCGCGTCGATCGAAGGAACGCAGATCGCGTACGACCTGGTTCGTCGTTTTGCACGCCGGGGTCCGCCGACGCTCATCTACGAACCGCATCGAAAGCGCGCGCCGCTCGCTCTGCAGCGCACGATCCACTACTTCGGTTACGAGTTGGAACGTGAGCTGGAGCCGGTGGAGGTCTTCCCGGCCGAGTTGGCGGACGAAGCGCGGCGGATGCTCGCGCTCGCCATGGCCCGCGGCGAAGCGCGCCACCGGGCGGTGCAAGCCAACAGGCCGGCGATCGAGGAGGTGCGCGAGGTGTGGCGGCGCCTCGGCGGCGGGATGCCGCGCCTGGGGGAAGCGGAGCTGGCGCGGCTGTACGAAGACCGCCTCGCCGATGTCGACTCGATGGACGAGTTCCGCTCTGCGAATCTTGCGCTGGAGCTCGGTGACTTCGTTTCCGACGAAGCGCGTGCTCGAGCCGCGGCGCTGCCTGACGCGGTGACGGTGCGTGGTGCCGAGGTGCCTATCCAGTACGACGTGGAAAGCGAGATTGGCGGGGTGGCGCGCCTGCGGCTGCCGGAGAAGATGGCAAGGACGCTCGTCGA
>DATKDD010000397.1:0-21030 GCA_035512875.1 Gemmatimonadaceae bacterium
CGGGCTCGCGTACTCGATAGACGAAGATTGCCGCCCCGGCGAGCGCGAAGAAGATCCAGTCGGCGAACACTACTCCGCTCAACAGCTCGTTCATATCGCCCCCGGACAGGAACAGCAGCGCCAGTGACCAGAGCGCCATGAGCACGATCGACCGGTGCGGCGTGCCGAACCGCGGATGCACCGTACCGGCGAAGCGAAAGAATAGTCCATCGCGCGCCATTGCATAGAATACTCGCGGCGTGGAGAGCAGTATCACGTTAACGAGACCGAGGATCGACACCATCACCGCGATCGTGATCCACTTCGCGCCGGCCTCGCCCGCGATCACGCGCGCCGCATCGGCGGCGACCGCGTCGCTCAGTGCCAGGCCGTCGCGGCCGAGCGCGCGCAGGTAAATTGCGTTGGCGCCGAGATAGCAGACGATCACGATCATCACCCCGATCGCCAGCGCGCGGGGCAGCAGCCGCGCTGGATTCTTGATCTCGCCGGCGACCATGTTGAGATTCTGCCACCCGCCGATCGAGAAGAGCACCGGAACGAACGCACCGGCGAGCGCCAGCCAGATGCCTGACGGCGGCGTAGGCGCGCCGAGCACCGATGGCGGCTCGGCGAGGCGGGCCCACATCGCGAAACCGAGGATGATCAACAATCCTAACGCGGCAGTCTTGGCAATGGTGAGGATGTTCTGTACGATCGCGCCGGGGCGCACCCCCACGTAGTTCAGCGTGGCCAGCACGATTATCGTAAGGGCGGCGGCGCGAACCGGACCGCCGACGAGGGAAAGGTCCACGTATCGACCCAGATAGTCCGCGAACGCCACAGCCACCGCTGCCGCGGCACCGGAGGCGATGGTCGTCAGCAGCATCCACCCATAGAGAAAGGCCGGCAGCCCACCCATCGTCTCGCGCAGGTAGACGTACGCCCCGCCCGCCTGCGGCCGCATCGCCCCGAGCTCGGCAAAGGTGAAGGCGCCGGCCAGGGCCACCAGACCGCCGAACGCCCAAGCGCCGAGAATCAGAGCCGCGCCATCGAGATGCTGTGCCACGTTCGCCGGCGTAAAGAATATTCCGCCGCCCATGATCGCGCCGACGACGATCATAGTCGCGCTCAGAAGTCCCAGCTTCCGGGGGAGATCACCGGCGCCAGCTCCGGCGCTAGGCGCGGCGGAAGCACTCCCGGTGGGTGCGGTCACCAGCGCTCAGACCACCAACAGGTCACGCTGATACTCCGCCGGCGTGACGAGCGCCGCCGCCGCGCCATAGATCACGTTCACTTCGCTTCGCACACCGAACTCGCCAGGCAGGTACACGCCAGGCTCGATCGAGAAAGCAACACCGGGGAGAAGCAGCCGCTCCTCCCGTGTCTCGTAATTGTCGAGATGCGGTCCCGAGCCGTGCAGATCACGAGCATCGATCGAGTGGCCGGTACGATGCACGAAGTGATCGCCGAACCCCTTCGCGGCGATCACCTCTCGTGCGGCGTCATCCACTTCGGCGCCGCGCAGCGGAGATCCGCTCGCCGCGCGTTCGCGCACCAGGGCGATCGCGGCATCGCGCGCGTCGCGCACCGTCTCCCACACGGTTCGGACCCGGGGCGTCGGAGCGCCAAGGCTTCCCATCCACGTCTGGTCCGCATACGGATTACCCGGCTCGCCGCCCCACAGGTCGACGAGCAGCGTAGAACCGGCGGCGATCGGACGCGGACTCGCCGGTGACGGTTCGTAATGCGGGTTGGCCGCTCCCTCATCGACCGCGACGATGGCCGGGTGATCTGAAACGAGCCCTGCCCCCGCCAGGTGCTGCATTATCCAGTCGCGCAGCTCATGCTCGTGGATCGGGGCGTCTGTCGTCGCCCGCTCGCCGGCGAGGCGAATCGCCGCTTGCCCAACTTCCGCCACCACCCGGGCCGCCCGCTCGTGCGCGGCGATTTGCTGCTCGGTGAGCACCGCGTAGAACCGCGTCACCAGCTCCCCCGAGGAGACGACCGTTGCGCCCGCCCCGCGCACCAGTTCGAGAACGCCGGCGGGTATGCGGTCGAGATACGGCACCGCATCGTCAGGCGAGTATTCCATCGCCACCGACTTGCCGCCAACATGCCTTGCGAGCAACGTGTTCAGCTCCTTCCACCCGCTGTAGCGCTCCCGCGTCCACGCCGCGGGCCAGTCTCGCCATGCCCCCTGCTCGACGTTATGCGTGATGGCGACCGGTACCCCCTCGCGCGGAATGAAGCCGAAGATCCGCCGGGTGAGCATGCCGTGCACGCCGAGCATGCCTGCCGCGACGGGATTGATTCCGTGAAAGTCGAACAACAGCCATCCGTCGACTCCAGCCTCGCCAAGTGCCTGTTGAACCCGAACCAGCGTTTCAGGCGTCAGCACGCCGGTGCTCGGACGGTGCAGCCTTGTGGCAAGGACGGCGAATCGTTAGCCTCGCAGCGCGCCGGCTGGGCGGCGCCTGCACATGGTGAGGTTCGTATCGACATCTGGCAGTTTGCGCTCCTTGCAGTCATCGGAGTGGCGGTCGGCACGTATGGCACGCTGGTAGGACTCGGCGGCGGCTTTCTGGTCGTGCCGTTGCTACTTCTCGTGTATAACTTGTCGCCCCCGGCAGCCGCCGCAACCTCACTGGTCGTTGTTTTTCTGAATGCGGCAAGTGGATCGGCCGGATATCTGAGCCGGCGACGCGTTGACGTGCGAGCGGGATTGATCCTCGCGCTCGGTACCATTCCCGGTGCACTGATCGGACCAGCGATCGCCGTACGGATTCCGCAGCGCGCGTTCGAGCTGGTGTTCGCGACGTTCCTGATCGGAATGGCGGCCTTTCTCGTCGCGCGCCCCCAGACGCCGAGCGCCATCCCGTCCTCGTTGGGCGGGGATTGGTTCCGGGTGCGTCGCACCTTCACCGATGCCGCCGGCAGCGCGCACAGCATCTCGTTCAGCGCGCCGCTGGCGCTGGCGATATCGTTCGTGGTGGGCATCATCAGCAGCCTGCTTGGTATTGGCGGCGGCGTGATCCATGTGCCGGCGATGATTCACCTGATGGGCTTCCCCGTGCACATCGCCACGGCGACCGCGACCTTCGTGCTGTCGACGACTGCGCTCACAGCAGTCCTCGAGTATACGCGACGCGGTCTCGTGAACTGGCCGCTCGCCATCGCACTCGGCGTGGGCGTCGTGGTCGGCGCGCAACTCGGCGCCGCGGTTTCGCACCGGATCCACGCCAGATGGCTCGTCAGGCTGCTGACGCTGGCGATTCTGGGGTTGGGGGTGCGGATGCTGGTCGAGGGTGGGTGAAGGGGTCGGGGGTCAGTGTCGGGGGTCAGTGTCGGGGGTCGGGGGTCGGGGGTTGGGGGTCGGGGGTTCTAGAGGAACTGAAACGGCGGCCGGGGTCCAGGTGCTCGGGGGAACTTCCAATCCCCGTTTCCTACCCTCGACCTCGACCCTCGACCCTCGACCCCCGACCCTCGACCCGCTATTCCCCCCACTCAGCCTTCCACTCGCACTCCCCTTCCTGCCTCGATGCACAGCGGACGTGTTCGACCGCGCCTGACGAGTTCACCAGGAGGCTCAGCAGCTCGCCGAGCGCTGCGTTGTAGAACGAGCAGCCCTCGCCGTTCGCCGCCGCCTCCAGAGTCACTGATTTCGGAACGTTCAGAACGATCGAAGAGCCATCCCGGCGCACGGTCCCGTTGAGATACCGTCGTGCAATGCGGTTGGCGCGCTGCACGGCGACCGGACGGGCAACCAGCTTCGGGAGCACGCGCAGCAGCTTGCGCGTGGTAATCGGAATGGTACGATAGGCTTCGCGGGCGAGATGCCGTCCGGCTTCGCCGAAGACCGCTCCGGCGTCGGGCCGGCGACCGATCAGCGTTGCGAGTGCGGCCACTTCGCTGGCACCGGTGCGCTCGCTCCTCCTCACAGCCTCCGAATAGCGGAGAATCTGCGCATACACCGTTTCGCTCAGCCCGAGCCGCTTGTTCCGCAGATCGAGCGTATACTCCGCTTCGACGTCGTCGTCGGGGGTATCGACGCTGCGGACGGCGTGCAGCAGACTTAGGGGCAGGAGCGCGTCGATGGAAAGAGTCATAGTGATGCAGGTCACAAGCTAGTGACCGGTGGGCGTCCGTTCAAGCAAGCTGGGCGAGGGAACCGCCAGGCGAAAGCGAATCGTTCGTGCGACAAGGGCATCCCTGGCCGCCCATGTCCTTGCTCGACTCCATTCCACTTGCCCGGCTCCATTCCGAGGTAGGATCGATGCCCGCCGATCAGTCTCCCCGCGATCCGCTCGAACTCGGCTGCGATGAGGCGCTGGAACGACTATACGAGTTCCTCGATGGGGAACTCAACGAAGACGTGGAGCGCGCCATTCAGCAACATCTGGCCGCTTGCGCCCGCTGCGAGCCCCAATTCGCGCATGAACGCGTCTTTCTGCAGTTCATCGCGAAGCGGTCGCACCTCGAGCACGCCCCCCCTGAGTTGCGCAAGCGCTTGCTCCGCGAGCTGATGGACGCCGCGCGCCGCCGATCGGCCGAGTGATCGAAAGGAGCGCGACCGGCGCCGCGCTGGCGATTTCCATCGCGCTCGCGGCCTGGAGGATACGGCTCCTCACCGCTGGTGGAGCGGCGGTGGCGACTCTGATCGGCACGCTGGCCGTGGCCGCGGGGTGGCAGTGGGGAATTCTGCTCATCCTCTTCTTCGTCGCGTCGAGCACGCTCTCGGCGGCGGCGGGCAAGCGCCACGCACCGGCGGTCCGCGACATCGTGGATAAGCGTGGGGCGCGGGATGCAGTCCAGGTGCTCGCTAACGGCAGTGTGTTCGCCGCGGCGGCGGCCGGCTCAGTGCTGTGGCCGCACGACGTATGGAGCGCCGCTGGACTCGGGGCGCTCGCTGCGGCTACGGCGGACACCTGGGGCACGGAGATAGGCTCAATGGCACGGGGCGAGCCGCGCCTGTTCACCACCTGGCGGAGCGTTCCTACCGGTACTTCCGGTGCGGTGAGTCCGGCCGGGTTGGCGGCGACCGCGTGCGGAGCGGCGTTCATTGCCGGAGCGGCGATGTCGCTAGGCTGGGGATCGACTTTGGCAGCGGCAGCTCTCGCGGGCGGACTCGCCGGCGCGGCCAGTGACTCTCTGCTAGGTGCCACCGTTCAGCAGCGGCGGCGGTGCGAGACATGCGCAATGGAAACGGAACAGCGTATTCACCGCTGCGGTACACAAACACATGTGATCGGGGGGCTGGCGTGGTTGGAGAACGACGCGGTAAATCTCTTCTGCACCTTCGTGGGCGCCGCCGTCGCGGCGGCCCTTAGTCTCCGACCGGCGTGACGTGCATGCGCGTTCTCTCCCCTCTCGCTTTGATTATCGGCGGCATTGTGCTCTCCTCGGCCTGCTCCTCCGATGGACCGACGGAGAATCCGAACATCGTGCGCATCGTCGCAATCCAGGGGGCCGACACGATGGATGTCGGAGCATTCGGTCCCCTGCAGCTCTCCGCTTTCGGCCTCAACGCCAACAGAGTAGAGGTGCCGCCGCATACCTTCAGCTTCACCTGGCGCAGTCTGGATCCCGGAGTGGCCACCGTCATCACGGGCGGATTCGTGACGGTTTCTCGCAATGGCATCGCCCGCATCATCGCGCAGGTCGGGAGCGCCGCCGATACGGTGGTTCTCCAGGTGCAGCAGCGCGCGACACGCATCACCTTCGCTCAGGATACGGCAGTGGCGCTCACGTCTGGCGCGACGCGCCTGTCAGGCGACGTGCTTCCCGACGACACTCTTACGATCAACGCATTTCGCGCCGATGCCAACGGCAATCCGATGGCATCGGCTGGCGGCGGCGACATCGCGTGGTCGTCAGGCTCCACACAGCTCGCCATCTTGCCTATCGGGGGCACGGACTCCGCGCGCATCATCGGCTCCTCATCGGGGAGCGGCACGCTGACGGCCAGCATCGGTGGACTCGCTTCGGCGACGCTTCCATTCTTCATCGTCGATCAGTATGCGGTCGTGCGGATGTTCAAGCCGAGCGTACCCGGGGGAACGACACAGCTCACGCCGGCGACAGTCACCATCCCCGCCGGCGCGGCCGTCGTGTTCCGCTCGGCCGATCAGGACCTTCACGCCGCGGTGTCCACCGACCGAGCAATGGGAAACGGCGCCCATCAAGGGACCGTTGGGTCGTGAGGCGCAGAGATTCACCATACCCGGAAGCCATCCATTCCGTGTGGAGAACACCGCCGGAACGGTGGTGGTGCAGTAGCAATGCACCGCGGACCGGCTCGGCCGTTGGCATGAGCGTGCGGCGTGTATTCGGCATCGCGTGCCTGGCGGCTGCCATCGCCTGCGGCGAGCGTTCGACACTGGGTATCAGTGGACCGCCACCGGGTTCCAGCGGGGGACCGTTCGCGCGCGATGCCATGCTCGTGGGATCCTGGTGGAGGATTGTACTGTTCACCGACGACAACGGCGCGTCACACGCATCCGAGACCACCTGGCGATTCACCGGGGAAGGGAGCGCTACGCGCACGGTCGTCGCCACCAATCTCACGTTCGGCTTTTTCGACACGGTGGTTGCCCACGCGAGCTGGCACACGGAGGGAGGAACGGTGGTGATTACGTACAAATCGCCCGATTCGGGTACCGTTCGCTTTGCCTATCACGTGGGCGATGACACACTGCTGCTCGATACGCGAGCGTTCGTCCGCATCCCGTGAAGGCCCGTACGAATGCCCGCCCATCATCAGGCGGCGCGCGCGTCCTGCTCGTCAACACCAATCGCGAGCGCCAGCCGTTCCCGGTAGTGCCCAACGGCGTTGCGTGCGTGGCCTCGGCGTTGGAGGCGGCAGGGCACGCCGTACAGCTGGAGGACCTCTGCTTCGCTCGAGATCCGCACGCAGCGGCGCGGCGTGCCGTACGTCAGGCGCGGCCGGATGTGATCGGCGTGGGCGTGCGCAACATAGACAACAGCGATTTCGTAGCACTCAGGCACTATACACCCGAAGCGGCGGGCATTCTCGGGACGTTGCGGGAAGCGGCGCCACAGGCTCGAGTGATTGCCGGAGGTGCCGCCTTCGGCGTCGCGCCGGAGTCGCTGCTCGACGCGCTGGGCGTTGAATACGCCGTGGCCGGCGATGGTGAACGCGCCACGGTGGCGCTGGTCGATGCGATGGCCGCCGGCCGCGACCCGGGGGAGATTCCGGGACTCGTGAGGCGGGTGGAAGGGCGCGCGCGTCTTGCACCGCCGGGCGGCGGTGCCGACCTGGACGCCCTTCCGCCGGCGCTTCAGTCGCGCTGGATCGATCTCCGGCGCTACGAACGCCACGGCGGAACGGTGCCCATTCAGACCAAGCGCGGCTGCGTGTTCAAGTGCGTCTACTGCACTTACCTCAACGTCGAGGGGTGGGGCTACCGGCTGCGCGATCCCGAAGCGGTCGTCGACGAGATGGCGGCTTTGCACCGAAACGACGGAGTACGCCATTTCGAATTCGTCGACTCCACCTTCAATGCGCCCTCACGCCACGCCACCGCCGTGTGTGAAGCAATCGTCAGGCGCGGCCTGCATGCGCACCTCGACACGACCAATTTCACGCCGGCCAACGCTCCCCCCGGGCTGCTGGCCGCCATGCGCCGCGCGGGGTTCCGCTGGCTTGGAATCACGGCCGAGAGCGCCAGCGATGCGGTGCTGGCGCGGCTGCAGAAGGGGTTCGATGCCGAGCAGGTGCGCAACGTGGCGCGCGATGTGGAGGCGGCGGGAATCGGGGTGCTGTGGATATTTCTCGTCGGGGGGCCTGGCGAGACGGCCGAGACTCTGGAAGAGACGCTGCGATTCGCCGCCTGGCGACTGGGCCGCGGCGATGCGGTGTACGTCACCGTGGGCGTACGCGTGTATCCCGGCACCGCGCTGCAACGGATCGCCATCGACGACGGCGTGGTCGCGCCTGACGATTCGCTGCTCGTACCCACGTTCTATCACGCGTCGGCCCTCCCGCTGGCGCGGGCGGTCACGCGCCTGCGCGCCTTCGCCGCCGATCACCCGCGGTTCATGTTCTCGGCCGACTCACGATCGCCGGTACTGCCCTTGCTCACACGCGCCGCTTCGGTGCTGCGGCTCCCCCGTCCGCACTGGCGCTACATGGGCATCTTCCAGCGCCTGTCGAGGGTCGTTTCGTGATGCAGCCTGGGGACGACGTCCTGGTGGTCGGTGGAGGGCCGGCCGGCGCTTACACCGCGTGGGCGCTGGCATCCGCTGGTGTGCGCGTGCGCGTGCTCGACCGGGCGCATTTCCCCCGTGACAAGCCCTGTTCGGAGTACCTGAGCCCCGAAGCGTCGCGTCTTCTCGAAGCCATGGGGGCGCTGCACACCATCGAAGACGCGGGGGCGGCGCAGCTGGCCGGCATGCGCGTGCGCTCCCCCAGCGGCGAGGTGATGCAGGGTGACTTCGCCGCCGGTCACCGGTATCCCGCCTATCGAGATCGCGGGCTGGCGATTCGCCGAACGGTGCTCGACGCCATCCTGCTCGATCGCGCTCGCGCCGCGGGAGCACTGGTCGACGAAGGCGTAAGAGTCGTGGATGTGCGGCGGGACGGACGCGGAGCGGTGTGCGGCGTCGTCGCGCGCTCGGACAGTGGTACGCAGACCGAGGTACCCGCGCGCCTGGTCATTGGCGCCGATGGACTGCGCTCTGTGATCGCGGCGCGCCTTGGCCTCGTAAGGCGATCACGGCTGCCGCGCCGCATCGCGCTCGTCACCCACTTTTCCGGGGTGAGAGGCATGTCCTCGTACGGCGAGATGCACGTGTCCGCCGATGGCTATCTGGGACTGGCACCGGTCGGCGGGGAGCTCACCAACGTCGCCGTCGTCGTGCCGGTGAGCGTGATGCGAGCGTGGCCAGGCAACCCCGCGTCGCTGCTGGAGCACCGGATCGCGCGTGATCCCACGCTACGTGCGCGGTTTTCCGGAGCGAGGCGCGAGACGCCTGTGCGGGCCACCGGACCGTTCGCATCCCGGGCTCGGCGGAGTTGGGCACCCGGGGTGGCACTGGTGGGGGATGCCGCGGATTTCTTCGACCCGTTTACTGGCGAGGGGATTTTCGCGGCGCTGCGCGGCGGCGAGCTGCTCACGCCGTTCGCGCTTGCCGCGCTCGACGCGCCAGGCGAGAAGACGGCCTCGGCTTCGCTACGCCGCTATCAGCAGGCGCGGCACCTCGCTTTCGCCGGCAAGTGGCGCGTCGAGCGGCTGGTGGGGCTGGCCGTGGGCTCGCCGACCATTCTGAATGGCGCCGTGCGGGCGCTGCGCCGTCGAAAGAGCCTGGCCGATCTGCTCGTGGGTGTAGCGGGCGACTTTGTGCCGCCATCCGCCGTGCTCTCCGTACCGTTCGCCCTCGCGATGCTGGCGTTTGCCCTTGCGCCGCACCATTTATCGAAAGCGGGGGCACAGGCCGATGTCCCCGCTTCGCCATCGGGAGCGTAATGTCCGTCGACCAAGCGACCTTTCGTAGCGTGCTGGGCCGCTTCGCCTCCGGCGTCACCGTGATGACGGTCCGCGACCGCGACACCGACCATGGGATGACCGCCAGTGCCTTCTGCTCACTCAGTCTGGATCCGCCGCTCGTGCTGGTGTGCATCGACCGCACCACGCGCATGCACGAACGGCTGCAGAGCGCGGAGCACTTTGCGGTGAACCTGCTGGCCGCCGACCAGGAGATGATCTCGCGCCGGTTCGCCGAGCCGCCTGACGACTCACGATTCGAGGGAGTCGGCTTTACGCGGGGAACGACGGGCGCGCCCCTTCTCACGGACGCACTGGCGCACCTGGAATGCGAGTTGGTGAAACGGTATCCTGGCGGCGATCACACGATCATCGTGGGACGGGTCGTCGGCGCGGCCGCCGCCGGCGATGCGCGCCCCCTGCTCTACTACCGCGGTGGCTATGCCGAGTTGGAGCGGTAAAATGGGCGACTGGCTGGTACCGTCGCGACGGCGCGGGATGGAGATCCTCGATGACCCCGCAACCGACGCGCGGGTCGTCCGGCGGTCGCTGGCCGACGTGTCCCGCGCGAATGCCCTGTTTGGGGGCCGCCGCGCCGTGATGCAGGAGTTGGAGCAGGTGCTGGCAAATGCCGATGACGTACCACTCACGCTGCTGGACGTAGGCACCGGATGGGGTGACGTCGCGGCCGCCGCGCGCACGCTGGCGCGACGCGCCGGGGTCACGCTGCGAACGATTGGGCTGGAGTCGAGCCAGGCGTTGGCGTTGGCGGTGAGGACGCCGGAGCTCCCGATAGTCCGCGGCACGGCGCTGGCCCTACCGTTCCGTGACCGGTCGGTGGATGTGGTGATCTGCTCCCAGCTGCTGCACCACTTCGACGACGAACAGGCGTCGGCTCTGCTGAAGGAGTTGGACCGAGTGGCGCGGCGGTGCGTGATCGTCAGCGATTTGCGCCGCAGCTGGCTCGCGGCGGCGGGCATTTGGCTGGCTTCGTGGCCGCTCTTCTTTCATCCGGTGAGCCGGCACGACGGCGTAGCCTCGGTGTTGCGCGGCTACACCGTTCCCGAATTGCGGATGCTGGTGCGGAGCGCGACCGGCCGCGAAGCGACGACGCGCTCGCGGGCCGGCTTTCGCATCGCCTCCGCCTGGTCCCCTACGGAGGTTTGATGCCTGTCAACGATATGTCGCGAGCCCCGGACCGCCGGCCGACCGGACCAATGCCGTTAGGCCGGGCAATGGAAACGGTCGATGAGCGGTTCGTGCGTGCACCGGTGCGCTCGATGTTCGATCTGGTGCGCGCGGTGGAGGAATGGCCTGCGCACCTGGCGCATTACCGCTACGTGAGGTTCAACCGGCGGGATGGCGGCGGCGGCGGGCTGGTGGAGATGGCGGCGAATCGGCCGTTCGGTCCGTTGAACTGGCCCACCTGGTGGCGTTCGGAAATGGTGGTGGATCATGACGCGCCGGCGATACGATTCCTGCATACGGGTGGCGTTACGACCGGAATGGATGTGGAGTGGGCATTTTCGGAGCGCGACGGCGGTACGAACGTGCGGCTGGTCCACGCCTGGGACGGCCCGCGGTGGCCCCTCATCGGCGTGCCGGCGGCGGTGCTCGTCATCGGACCCGTGTTCGTGCACGGCATCGCCTCACGCACGTTGGCCGGCCTGGCCGCGGTGGTAGAGAGAGCCAGCCAGCGGGCGCGCAACACATAACGGGTAGGAGGCGGTATGGATCGGCGGCGCGTGGTGGTGACGGGGATCGGCGCGGTGACTCCCATTGGGATCACCCGACAGGGGATGTGGGACGGTTTGCGCGCCCAGCGGTCCGCGGTGCGCTCCGTCACGCGCTTCGACCCGAGCGAGTTCCGCAGCCATAATGCCGCGGAGGTGCGGGACTTCGATCCGGCGGACTTTCTGGACCGCAAGCGCGCCAAGCGGCTCGACCTGTTCGGCCAGTACTCGGTCGCCGCCGCACGATTGGCGATCGCCGACGCCGAGCTGGTATTGGAACGGGAACGCCGCGAGCGCATCGGCGCCAACATGGGTACCGCGTTAGGTGGGGTCGGATTCGCAGAGTCGCAATGCCAGGTCTACTTTCAGCATGGGCTCCGGCACGTCGATCCCGGGCTGGCGCTCATGGTGTTCGGCGGCGCGTCGAGCTGCAACATTGCGATCGACCTGGGCGTGCAGGGGCCGAACTCGACCAATGCCATGAGCTGCGCCTCCGGTACGATAGCAGTCGGCAATGCATTTCGCGCCATCCGCGACGATGATGCAGACGTCATGCTCTGCGGCGGCGCCGAGGCGCCTCTCTCGCCACTCTGTTTCGGCGCGTTCTCGATCATTCGCGCCATGTCCTGCCGCAACGACGATCCCGAAGCCTCGTCGCGGCCGTTCGACCGCGACCGCGACGGATTCGTCATGGGAGAAGGCGCCGCGGTGCTGGTGCTCGAGGAGCGCGCACGGGCCCTCGCCCGCGGAGCGCCGGTCTATGCGGAAATCCTCGGCTTTGGCTCATCGAACGACGCGCACCACATGACTGCGCCGCGCCCGGATGGCAGCATGGCTGCCTATGCCATGGAGCGTGCGCTGGCCGATGCTCACGTGAATCCCGGCGAAATAGGCTACATCAACGCTCATGGCAGCTCTACGCCGCTCAATGATGTCACGGAAACCCTTGCCATCAAGCGCGTATTCGGGGATAGGTCCTATCAGATTCCCGTGAGCGGAACCAAGGGCTATTACGGCCATGCGCTCGGTGCCTCTGGTGCGTTCGAAGCAGGGATCTGCTCGCTGGCGCTGCAGTCGGGATGGTTGCCTCCAACTGTGAACCTCAGCACCCCTGATCAGGGCTGCGACCTGGATTACGTACCGAGCCAGGGACGTGCCGTTGGAGTCGACACTCTGGTGTCCAACTCCTTTGGTTTCGGCGGCATTAACGCGTCACTGGTGATGCGCCGCGCCGACTGACGGTCACACCCAACGGCGTGACTCCCGGGCCAGCACCGCGTCACTTGTTGATGGCCATCCCACTCCCGTCCGGCGCCACCGCACACGGCAACCCCAACGACGATTATCGTCGGCAAATAGCGGTCGAAGTCGCTGCGGCGGCTTTGGCGGCCGCTGATACGCCGCTCGGAATTCTCGATCTGCTCCCGGCGAGCACTTGTGATCGGCTGGCGCGTCTCGCCGCCGCCGCCACCGGGACTGGCGTCGCCATCGTGACCGGCGACGGGAAGGGTCATACGATCGTGCGATCCGCCATCAATGCTCCGCGTGACATGGTCAGCGGAAGTCGCGCGCCATGGTGGATCTCGCTGGATCAGGCATCCGACAGGGGATTCCCCGGGGCTCTCATATACGGTGCGAGGGAGGCGCTCATTGGCGCCATCGTTCCTTTTACCGGAAACCAGGTCGCGACGGTCGCGCACGCGGTGCTGCACGATCTGGCGCAGCTCGCGACCGAGGAAGCGCTGCTGCGGAGCGATCTGGATGATCGCACGCGCGTGGAGCACCGTCTTCGTCATAGCACGCTTCACGACGCGCTCACCGGGCTGCCGAACCGTACGTTGTTCATGGAGCGCCTGTCGCAGGCCATCGCCCGGTTCAAGCGGCGCAAGGAGTGCCTCTTCGCCGTGCTCTTTCTCGACCTCGATCGATTCAAGGTCGTTAACGACAGCCTGGGCCACCAGGTGGGAGACGAGCTGCTGGTGGCCGTCGCCGAGCGATTGCAATCGTGCCTGCGGGCCGAAGACACCGTCGCGCGGCTCGGCGGCGACGAATTCGGCATTCTGCTCGAGAACATCCTGCACCTGAGCGATGCCGCCCGCATCGCCGAACGCATCCAGAAGATGTTGGCGGAGCCCGTCAACCTCACCGGCTACGAGGTGTTCACCTCGGTGAGCATCGGCATCGTCGACAGCGCCTCCGCTTACGGTTTGCCGGACTACATGCTGCGCAGTGCCGACATGGCCATGTACCGCGCCAAGGCCAGCGGCAAGGCGCGTTACGAGATGTTCGATCGGCGCATGCATGCGCACGCGCTGTCACGCCTGCAGACTGAGACCGACCTGCGCCGGGCGATCGAGCGGCAGGAGTTCACCGTCTACTATCAGCCGATCGTTGCCTTGCGGACCGGGCGAATTTGCGGCATGGAGGCGCTCGTCAGGTGGATGCACCCCGAACGCGGAATCGTCGGACCGGGTGAGTTCATTCCGGTGGCCGAGGAGACGGGACTGATCGTGCCGATCGGACTGTGGGTGCTCGACCAGGCATGTCGCCAGCTCGCCGAGTGGCAGGGGCACCATCAAGGAGGCGACCAGCCGCTCTCGATGTGCGTGAACCTCTCGGTACGCCAGATCGCGCAATCGGACCTGGTGGAATCGGTGTCCAGGGCGATCATCGACAGTGGCATTGCTCCCGACACGCTCAAGCTCGAGATCACCGAAAGCGTCATCGTCGAAAACCCCGCGTCGGCGTCAGGCGTGCTCAATGATCTCAAGAGACTCGGCGTCGAGCTGTACATGGATGACTTCGGAACCGGCTACTCGTCGCTGAGCTATCTGTCGCAGTTGCCGATCGACGCGATCAAGATCGATCGCTCGTTCATCAGCCAAATGGATACGATGGACCGTCACTTCCAGCTCGTTCGCACGTTGTTGACGCTGGCGCGGAGCCTCAACATGCGCGCAGTCGCCGAAGGCGTAACGACCGAAGCCCAGCTCGCCGCGCTCCGCGCGCTCGGCTGCGAGCAGGCGCAGGGCTTCCTGTTCTCGCCGCCGGTTTCCCGGGAAGAGGCCAAGGAGCTGCTGGTGGCCAACGACGCTGCCTAACTGCCAGGCTGCACCGATGCCTCCGATCGGTGTCCCAGATAGTCGCGAAGTTGCAGTTCCGAATCCACCAGCCGGCCGATGTGCCTGGCGGCATCGAGATCGCGCGCAAGCCCTTCGAGCGAGCCACCTCCGGCGTGCAGCCGCAGCAGCTCCAGTCGAAGCGCCTCGAGCGCACCAACGACGGTTTCCAGCTGCCGCGCCGATTCGACTCCGGTGCCCGCCGTTCGCAAAGAAAGTGCATGCGCCTCCAGCCGGCGCACGACCTGGGGCACATCGCCCACCAACGCGCGCTGGTCCGCGGGAAGCGCGGCGAATAGAGAGTCGACGGCATTCCCTACCGCCACCACCGTCGGTTCTCCAGCGACCGGCTGAGTCGCCGCGCGACCGCGCAAACCCGTCCCGGCGATTCGGAAGAGCCAGCGTCCCACGGGCCCTGCCACGGCGGAATGCCAGCGGTTAGGCCCCCGTCGCAGGTCCGACCACAGCCGGCGAATCGTCACCGTCGGAATGGCGATGACACCGGCGAGACCGGGAACGTAGAGCCACGGTGTGGATGATGTGACCAACCATGCGGCGAGCGCCGTCTTCGCGGCACCGATCGCGGCGAGCGATGCAGTCTCCCATCGCGGCGAAGGCCGTCGCAGCGCATCCTCCTCCGTTCGTTCTCGTTCCTCCATGGCGAGCGCCGCCCGCACTCCGCTGTGCTCGAATCCGCTTCGCACCAGGTCTCGCGCGCTGCCCATCAATACGCCTACGCGGGCGAGCGCAAATCCGCCCATTACGACTACCGCTCCCTGGATGACCATTACGGCGACCGCGTCGTCGAGTCCCGCGCCGGAGAAAGCCGTCAGCAACACGACCTGCGCCGAGGCCGCGGCGGTGAGCGACGTGCCGATTTCGCGGCCGGCGCCGTCGGCCTCGCGGACGAACGCGCGCACTGGTGCCGGTACCTCTCCGCGAAGATCCCGCACTCCGGCGACGGCATCGATCAGCTCCTCAGCGCGCGCGAAACGTTCGTCAGGCGCCTTCGCAAGGCATCGCTCCACGGCCAGCGCCAACGCCAGCGGAACCGCCCGCGGTGCCTCGGAGAGCCTTGGCACCGGTGCCCCCACGTGCTGGGCGAGCAGCGCCACTGCCGTGGCGCCATCGAACGGAAGCCGCCCGGCGAGCGCGAAATACATCGTGACACCGAGCGAATACAGATCACTTCGCGCGTCCGCTGGTTCACCCGCTGCCTGCTCGGGACTCATGTACTGCGGCGTCCCGGCGCGCTGGCCGGTTCCCTCCCCCGCGTCATCATCAGCCGCGCGAGCGATTCCGAAATCGGTCACCATCGCGCGGCCCGTGCCTCGCTCGAGCAGTATGTTGTCCGGCTTTACGTCGCGGTGCACGGTGCCGTGCGCATGCGCGTGGCCGAGTGCCCACGCCACCTCGCGAAGGATCCGCGCCGCCTCCTGCGAACCGAGCGGCCCGGCACGACGCACGCGCTCGCCTAACGTCTCACCATCCACGAACGCCATGACGAACCAGACCAGGTCGTCGCGCTCCTCCACCGCATGGATCGGAACGATGTGCGGGTGTGAGAGCGAGGCGGCAATCCGCGCTTCTCGCACGAACCGCGCACGGCGCGCCGCGTCCTCGGCGAGAGCCGGCGGCAGCAGCTTGATCGCCACCGGCCGGTCGAGCGCCACGTCGCGTGCCAGATAGACGATCCCCATTCCACCGCGTCCGAGCTCCCGGTCCAGCGAAAATCGCCCCGCCAATGCCTGCTGAAGGGCGAGGAACTCCGAGGTGGTTGCCGCGTGATCCATGCCTGGGCCTACGGATGGGCAAGCGCGCCGGATTCGAGCCGCGGGGGCTAGAAGAAGATTCCGACGGTCACCGGAATGAAGTGGGCATCACCGCCGTCCAGCCTGACCGTATGATATCGCGTCTCCGCGAACAGCCTGAGCGCGCCTAGCGATACGCGGAATCCGGCCCCGGCGTTCCATCCGACATTGCCGGCTCGAGCCGCCCCGGCGGCCTCCATCTCGGTCCAGTAGTAGCCTCCTCCGCCCACTACGTAAACGGCCGCGAGGCCTAGCGGCACCACGTCGTAGCCAAGGTTGCCGGTGATGGCGGTCACCATCAGGCCGTTGCCTGCCTCGGAGCGATCCGACATCAGCCCGTACGAGGCGTCGGCGCGAAGATGCACCGGCACCAGCGGAACGCCGAGCCGCAGCGTCGCCAGGCCGTGGTATCCGCGCTCCAGACGCGTCTCGAGCTCGCCCGTGGGGAGAGTCATGCCCCCGCCAAGACCTAACGATATTGGCGATTGCGCGGCCGCCGGGAGACCCCAGCAAGACAACACCACCACCGCCAAGGCCATCATCGTGTCACCGCCGGCCCGCCGGCGCTGAATCATCGAGACTTCCACTGGCACCTTGCCTCTCCTGGAGGTCGGCTACCGCTACCGGCTATCGGCCGATTCCGTATGCGCCGTGCTGCCGATCGCGCCGCGTTCCTGTTCGAGGTCCGACGCGGAGCGCTCCCGGTCGCCTTCGCCTTCGTACACCGTTCCCATGGTTTTGCTCGCCAGCGCCTGCCGCAGGGCCGCCCCGATGTGCTTCGCGAGCTCCTGCTCGTCGTCGAAGGGGTGTTCGGCACGCCACGACGACAGTTGTACCACCGCTTTGGCCATGATCGCGTGCCCGCCAGCGCTCCCGTGTCGGCCGAACGCAGCGCGCAAGCGTTCGCCAAGCCGGGCCTCGGGCGACAGCGCACGTGTGCTCATGACGAGCTGCGTGCCAAACACCCCGGACACCGCGCTCACCTCGGCGCCCGCAATGCCAAGGCAGAACTCGGCGAACTGCGCGACGACGTGCTCCTCGCTCCTGGGCAGCGTACCGAGGTGCAGATAAGCCACTCCGTCGACTACGGTAACCGTTTGGAGCGCCGCTCCGAGCCGGCGCAGCGGAAGCGGAGCGTACGAGGGGTGGGTGATCCGCCGTAAGGCGGCGTGATCGGCCAGCGGAAAGATCCTGGCGAACATCTGGAGGTCCTCGTCGCTGGTGTGGCGCGAAAGCGACTTGGTGTCGGTGATGATGCCGTACAACAGCGCCGTAGCGAGCCGCGCATCGATCTTCTGCTCATCAGCCGCGATCAGGTACTCGCCGGCCATCGTCGCGCTCGCGCCGTACGAGGTGCGCACGTCCCGGTGCCGCGTGCGATACCGACCGCTAGGCGGATGATGATCGATTACCGCCGCCACTTCGCCCAGATCTTCGCTGAAGTACGACGGCTGCACATCTACGAGCACCAGCGGCCGGCGCTCCGTGAGCGATTGATTCGACACGTGTTGGATGCGAATGGCCAGCGCGTCGATCAGCCGGCGGTTCTCCGGTCGCGTCACCCGCCCGCAGCTGACGATCGGAGACTTGTCAGGCGTGAAGCCCAGCGCGGCCCGCAACGCCAGCGAGGCGGCGATCGCATCGGGATCGGGATCGTTCTGCACGAGAAAGGTGCAGTGACCGGCACCTCGCAGCGCCCGGCGCAGCGAGCGCAGCCGCTTGCGTGCCTGCGCCTTGCGGAGGACGCTGAGAATCGCATCGGCGAGCAGCTCACCTTCGTCGATCCAGGTGATGCGGTCCCGGGTGCTCGTGTGCCGCCGCCCGCGCTGACGCGCCAGCACCACGACCTCGGACGCCGGAAGTGCCTTGCAGATGCCGCGCGCGGCGCGAGTCGCCCTGGCCTCGTCCGCCAGATCGACGATCGCGAGCAGATTGCCGTCGGCGAGATGCGCGTACGTGGCGGGACGCGTCGGATCGCCGCGCACGTGCGTCGACCAGGGCGGTGGCTGGCCCTCGTCGGGCATCCACAGGTGCACCGTACGTCCAGCCAGGGCGCTGGCGCGTAGCGCCGAGAAGCGCTCCGGGCGGTCAGAGATGAACAGAATCGACGGCTTGCTCATGCAGTTCCCGACATTCGTTCTCTTGCCCCCACGTGCATGGAATCCTAGCTTGGCCGCCGGCAACCCACTCACCCCATCGAGGCCACATCATGCGAGACTCACTCCGTCACGCTGTTGCGGAATTCATCGGCACCTTTGCACTCGTATTCATCGGCAGCGGCGTCTTGCTTCTCGCCCGCGTCACCGGGCAGCCGATCAGCCTGCTCGAGATCGCCTTGGCGCACGGACTGATACTCGGTGTCATGATAACGGCCACGATGCGTATTTCAGGCCACCTGAACCCAGCGGTGACGATCGGCTTTCTCGCCACACGCCGCATCGCGCCGCTCATGGCCGGCGTGTACATCGTTGCGCAGATACTCGGGGCAATCATCGCGGCCTACACGCTCAAGGCAATGTATCCCGAAGGCGACTTCATGACGGCGCGCGGTGGGGGAACCATGGTGGCGCAGGGAGTCACCACCGGTCAGGCGTACATTCTCGAGGCGATCGCCACTTTCTTCCTCGTGTTCGTGGTGTTCGGGACCGCCGTCGATCCGCGATCCCCCAAAGTCGGTGGCATGGCGATCGGCTTTACCCTGTCGGCGAGTATTCTGGCGATCGGACCACTCACCGGAGGCTCGCTCAACCCTGCACGCTCCTTTGGTCCGGCGCTGGCAACGGGATTCTGGGAGGGACAGTTCATCTACTGGCTCGGCCCAATCCTCGGCGGTCTCGCCGCCGCCGTGCTGTACGACTGGCTGTTCCTGCGACGGTCGATCGAGCCCGTGGATCACGGAGCCGTCGCACCGAAGTAGCGCGGGACGCGCTTCACGGCCCTAACGTCAGATACTTCTTCTCGTACAGCGCCATGGCGTCGAGCACTGCTTGCGCGGCCAGTTCACTCTTTTCCCAGCCCCGCACCTCCATTCGTTTGCCCTCGAGGTCCTTGTATATCCCGAAGAAGTGCTCCACCTCCCGCAGGTAGTGCTGGGGAATGTCGGCGATGTCGAAATACTCGCCGTATGACGGATCGTGACACGGCACCGCGAGGATCTTGTCGTCGGGCTCGCCGCGGTCGAGCATGCGCAATACGCCGATCGGGCGCACGTCGATTTGACATCCGGGGAACGTCGGCTCGTTGAGAAGCACGAGCACGTCACACGGGTCGCCGTCCTCGGCCAACGTTCGCGGGATGAATCCGTAGTCACCCGGGTAATGAACCGCCGAGTAGAGCACGCGGTCGAGCCGTATGAGTCCGGATTCCTTGTCCAGTTCGTATTTGTTGCGGCTGCCTGACGGGATCTCCACCACGGCCGTGAGGATGTCGGGGGGATCGGACCCCGGACTGAGATCTCGCCACAGATTCATCATTTCGCCTCCTCCAGCGGCAGCGCCGCTCCCGCTGGCCCCGGCGCATAGCGATCGTGCAGCTTGACCGGCTTGGCCACCTTCCGCAGCCGCATGTTGAGCATCTCGACTCCAAGGGAGAACGCCATCGAGAAATAGATGTATCCCTTGGGAATGTGATGATCGAGTCCTTCGGCGATCAGCATTACCCCGATGAGGACCAGAAAGGCCAGGGCGAGCATCTTGATGGTCGGATGCCGCTGAACGAACGCCGCGATCGTCGGTGCGGAAATCATCATGATCGCTACCGCGATCACCACCGCCGTGACCATCACCCAGAGTTCATCGACCATCCCCACAGCCGTGATCACCGAGTCGAGCGAGAAGACGATATCCAGCAGTAGAATCTGCACGATGACGCTGGCGAACGAAGGTGCGACGCGCGCGGACTTTTCACCCTCCTCGCCCTCGAGCTTGTCGTGCATTTCGAATGTGCTCTTGCCTAGCAGGAACAGGCCGCCCAGCAGCAGGATCAAGTCCCGGCCGGATATCTCCTCTCCGAGCACGGTGAACCATGGATCGGTGAGCCCTATCAGCCATGACAGGGAGAAGAGCAGCACGATCCGGATGAGCATCGCCAGACCGAGCCCGACACGCATGGCCTTCTTCTCCTGCTCCGGCGGCAGCTTGCTCGCCAGAATGGAGATGAAGACGACGTTATCGATGCCAAGGACGATCTCGAGCGCGAGGAGCGTGATCAGCGCGATCCAGAGTTCAGCGGACATACGGTGGATATCAGGGGGAAGGTGAAAGCAGGAAGACGGAGTGCGCCAACGGCCGGCCTGCAACCAGCCGTCCGGTCGATTGCGCGGCCGCTATGACGATAGGCACGAAGAACGGCAGCACCAGTACCGGCAGCAACAGCTCCGCATCCGCGTGTTGGCGGCCATCGCGCTGAACAGCGTACCCACCGCGACCAGACCAATGGCGGCCAGAATCGCCGTTCCAGCGGACGGCTTATGCGAGGCTTGCACGCCAGTGCCGGCGAAGGGCGAGTAGGAAGGGTGGCTCATTGCCCCCGCGACAGGCGCGCGCGCCTGAGGAACAGTAGCGAAAATCGAGCGTCGGCGAAATCGCCTCGCAAGCTGGACGAGACGCGTATTCGGGAGTACGCTATGTCGAACTCCGTACGGGCGTCGCATCGGCCCGGCTACGGCTCCGGCAAAAACCACATCCCGCCTCATGACCGACATCGACGTTCTGCTGACTGAGAGCCGCCGCTTCCCGCCGCCGCCCGAGTTCGCGGCCAACGCGCACGTTTCCGATGCTGGCATTTACGATCGGGCCGCCGCTGACGACGAGGCCTTCTGGGCAGCGGAGGCGGGGAACCTGGAATGGATCGAGCCCTGGACGCGGGTGCTCGACTGGAAGCCGCC
>DATKDD010000398.1:0-2858 GCA_035512875.1 Gemmatimonadaceae bacterium
GGTCGGCTCGATAGGCATTGGGATAGATGACCTTCGCGATGCCGAGCCGCTCGACGCGATGCGCGTTGTCCGGCTGATCGTGCGAGAACGGAACGATGAGCTCCGGGTGCCCCGCCGCAAGCGCCTGGTGCGTGGTGCCCGCTCCTCCCTGGTGTACCACTGCCGCTGCACGCGGCAGTAGTTGAGAGTAGGGCGCATACTCTGTCACGAGCACGCCGTCGGGCAGCCGCCGCCTGGGGCGGTTTTCTTCATACCGCCCGACGACCAGAACGGCCCGCCGCCCGAGAGCGATCGCCGCTCCCGCGCTCTCCTCGTAGAACGATCCCGCTGCACCGACCGCGGCACTGCCGAGGGTGAAGACCACCGGTGGCGGGCCGGAATCGAGGAAGGCCTCCAGTTCCGGCGTCATTGCGTCGCCGGCTGCGGGTGCATCGTACCGCACCGCTCCCGTTATGCATACGTTGGGCGGCCAGTCGGGCTGGTAATCGCCCAATACGCGGGAGAAGAGCGCGAGCACGAGAAGCGGTGAATGCTGGCCCTCGAAGATGGGGTGAGCACCCGGCGCGAAGCCGAGTTCGGCTCGCAGGTCGTACACCGGTTTCATCCACGACCGGGTGGCCGCGCGCACACCGCGGCCAATGACCCGTGCCACCGTCGGGCTGCGCTCAGTCAGATGCACGACCCCGGGCGCCGGCGGCAGCACCGGAAAATCGTGCACCGAGAAGAAGGACATGGGCGCCAGCACCGTCGACACCCACGGCATGCCGCGTTGTGCGGCGATCACCGGCCCGGCGAAAGTGATCGGATGCGTCACCAGCACGTCGGCGCCCTCGGAGGCCACCAGCAGGTCCTCGTACGAATCGCGAAAGTGCGGCATGATCATCTCGAACAACGCTTCGGTGCCGCGCGTCCGGTCCATCACCCTGCGAATGACTTCGCGGTCGTTCGGTTGAATATCCGGGCGGATTCCGTGAAACGCGATTCCCTCCCCTTCAATGATCTCTCGATATGCGGGCGAAGTAGCGAGTACCGGCAGATGGCCGCGCTTCTTCAGCGCGTGCGCGAGGCCGAGCATCGGATGCAGATCGCCGAACGAACCCAAGGTCGTCAGGCAAACGCGCATTCATCTCCCCGGGCGGCGCGATTTACGGGGCTTACTATCACCGCGCGCGCTCGCTGGCTGGGCGGAAGCCGGCGGTGAGCGGCAGCGAGACCAGCACGAGCATGCCGGCAAGCACGAAGGGAGTTCCGATGCCGATGGAATCCATCGCCGCACCACCCAGGATGGGAAAGGCCACTCGTGTGACTCCGCCGAACGTCTGTTGCACGCCCATATAGTGGCCTCGCTGACTTCTGCGCACCGACTCGGACAGGAGCGCCGTGATGGAGGGAAACAGGCATGCCGTCCCGATAGGCATGAGAGTGAAGCCTATCGCGATCGGCAATAGCGTCTCTCCCAGTCCGACGAAGATCAGTCCAGCGGTCAGAGCGATTATACCCGCACGCGCAAGGCGCGGCTCACCCCACCGGTCGACCAGCGGGCCGAGCGCGAAGGCGCGCATCAGGACACCCATGGCGCCCAGATACATGAAAAACGGTCCCACCGTCTCCACCGTGATCGCCAGGCGCTCCTGCAGCAGCAGTGGTACGATTGGAATGATACCGTAGAACGCACCGATGCCGATGGCGTACAGCCAGATCAGTCGTGGTGCCGGCTCCCGCCACTGACGGACGACGTTGACGATCGCCGAGCCGCTGGCCACCGGATGCTCCGCGGTGCGCGTCTCGGGCCGCGGCGGCTCGGCGAGATATCGCCATCCGAACGCGGCCACCATCACGGCGAACATCGCCGCGGCGGCACCGGGGAGCGCCCGGCCTCCGGCCGCGATGAGCAGCGAACCTAACGCCGGGCCGAGCACCGCCGCCAGGCTCGTCACGGCCGACAACCAGCCCAGACTTCTCGTGCGCCGCTCCGGCGGAGACGCGTCGGCAACGTATGCCTGCACCACGCCAATGGTTCCGCCGCCAAGGCCTTGTACCACCCGCGCCAGCAGCAGTACGGCCACCGAATGCGAAACGGCGAACAGTGCATATCCGGCAGCGGTCACCAGCAGCCCTCCAATGATCACTGGTCGCCGGCCGTGCCGGTCGGACAGCCGCCCGAGCACCGGTGACACGATGAGCTGGGCCAGCGAGAATGCCGAGATGATCACACCAACGACCGTGGCGCTCGCCCCGAACTCCTCGGCGTAGAAGGGGAGCAGCGGAATGATCATCGTCACGCCGACCATGTCGACGAAGGCGGTGACGAACAGCACGAGCAGACGAGCCATTAGTGCCGGTGTGGGCGGTCGATGAACTTCGAGGACGGAAGGATAAGCCATCAGGATGCCCGAACCGAGTGATGTGGCGATGATCGGAAGCCGCACCCGGTAATGCGATGTGGCGGGGTCGATCCGGACAGCAATACAAAAGCGGGGAGCGACCGTCTCGTCGCTCCCCGCTTCAACGCTTCAGCCCAACGCTCACTCCTTCACTACCTGCACGGCGACGAAGATCTTCACCTCGTTGCTCACCAGAACGCCCCCAGCCTCGAGCGCCTGGTTCCACTCCAGCCCAAAGTCGCGCCTATCGATTTTGGTCGTCGCGGTGAACGCCGCCCGTTCGCTGCCCATTCCGTGTCCGCGGCCTTCGAGCGTCGCGTCGAGCACTACTTCCCTGGTCACATCACGAATCGTGAGATCGCCGGTGACCCGGAAGCTCTTGCCCTCCTTGCCGGTTGCCCCTTCCACCTTGCGACTGCGAAACGTGATGTTGGGCCACTTCTCCACCTCGAAGAAGTCCGCGGAACGCAGATG
>DATKDD010000399.1:0-5671 GCA_035512875.1 Gemmatimonadaceae bacterium
CGACGACGAAGTGCTGGACGTTTTGCGGAAGGGTGTCAAGCGGCGCCGTGAGTCGATAGAGATGTTCGATAAAGGGGGTCGGACGGAGCTCGCCGAGCGGGAGCGACTCGAGGTGCGGCGCCTCGAGGCGTATCTTCCCGCCACGTTGGGCGATGACGAGATCCGTGCCGCGGTGCGCGCGGCGGTCGATGGCGGCGCGAAGCAGATGGGCGCGATCATGGCTGCGGTGATGCCGGCGTTGAAGGGGCGAGCCGACGGGTCTCGCATCAACGCGATTGCGAAAGAGGAGTTGAACAGACAAGCTTGAGAATGTGCAGTCGATTGTCACACAGCCCGGTCGAACGGCAGACGCCGTTTGCTCGGGCTTTGCCGTCCGCGCCAAGGTGAACGAGCACGCGCTGCGGGTGCTGGAAGTGGACCGGGTTCTCGAGCGCGTGGCGGAGCGTGCCACTTCCGAAGCGGGAGCGGAACGGACGCGCCGCCTCGCGCCACGCACCGACGTGTCGTGGATCGCGAGCGAGCTGCAACGGGTCGCTACCGTGATGATGTTGCGAGAGTCGCACGAGTGGTCGCCGCCGGTCATCCCCGCGCTCGAGGAGCCGCTGCGACGTCTTCGCGCCGCCGGCAGCACCTGGAGCGGACTGGAGCTGTTAGGCGGCGTTACGCTCCTCAGGTCGAGCCGCGAGACGCGCGAGGCGTTCGGCCGCGCGCGCGAGGAGGGTGCCGACATCACGCCGCTCGATGCCCTGCACGATCAGCTCATCACCGCGCAGGGACCCGAAGCGGCAATCGAGCGGGCGATCGACTCCGACGGTACCGTGCGCGACGACGCATCGCCGGCGCTCCGGCGCATTCGCCGCGAGCTGCGTGGAGCTCAGAGCGAGCTGGTCCAGCGGCTCGAACGCACGCTGGGATCGCTCGAGTCGCACCAGCGCGTGCAGGACATGTCGGTGACGGTGCGCAACGGACGTTATGTGATCGCCGTCCGGCGTGAGGCGCGTGCTGCCGTCGGAGGCATCGTCCACGATGAATCGGCGTCCGGGCAGACGCTGTTCATCGAGCCGCCGGCCGCCGTAGCGTACGGAAACCACATCCGTGAGCTCGAGGCCGAAGAGCGCCGCGAGGTGCAGCGCATTCTGGCCGAACTGACCGACGCCTTGCGGCCGTTGCACCTCCGGATGGTGGCGGCGATGGACGCCCTCGTCGAGCTCGATACGCTCTCGGCCCGGGCACGCTTCGCCGTCGATTTCCAGTGTGGCGCCGTCAGCCTCGGCTCGCCTGACGAAGGATTCGTCATCATCAACGGACGCCACCCTCTGCTCCTGGCCGCCGGCGCGCCGGTCGTGCCTTTCGACCTGACGATGCAACCGGGTGAGCACACGCTCCTTCTCTCGGGGCCGAACACGGGCGGGAAAACGGTACTGCTCAAGGCGATCGGGCTCATCGCCGTTCTCACCCAGGCCGGGGTTCCGGTGCCGGTCGCCGCCGGCAGCCGCGTGGCCGTGCATGATGACGTGTTTGCCGACATCGGCGACGAGCAGAGCATTCAGGCGAGCCTCTCCACCTTCAGCGCGCACCTGAAGAACCTCGGCGAGATTCTGGCTGGCGCGACCACGCGATCGCTCGTTCTGGTAGACGAGCTGGGATCGGGCACCGACCCGGTGGAGGGTGCGGCGCTGGGCGGTGCCATTCTCGAGGAGCTGACCCGCCGCGGAACGCTCACCGTCGCAACCACGCACCTGGGCGCGCTCAAGCTCCTTGCGACGCACGACCGATCGATCATCAATGCCTCGCTGCAGTTCGATGAGGTGGCTCTCGCGCCTACCTATCGGCTGATCAAGGGTATCCCGGGACGGTCCTACGGCCTGGGCATAGCGCGGCGGCTGCGCCTGCCTGACGATGTACTGGACCGCGCCGAGGCGCGGCTCCCGGAGGGCGAACGCGACCTGGCCGCGCTCCTCGCCGATCTCGAGACGCGGGAGGCCACCCTCGCTGAGCGGGAGCGTGGGTACGCCGCACTCGCCGAGCAGATCGAGATCGGGCGGGAGGAGATGGCCGCGCGTGAGCGCGAGCTTCGGACGGCCGAACGGTCCGCCGAGCGGCGCGCCCGGCAGGAAGCTCGGGACCTGCTCATGCGTGCGCGCGGGGAAGTCGACGCCGTGATCAGGGAGCTGCGTGCCGCGGGAGTGGATCAGCTCGAGGGCGCTGCACGCGATGCCCGGCGCCGGGTCGAGCAGCGTGCCGCCGACGAGGGAACTGCCGCCGAGGCATTGGCCGAACCTGACGAGGTTGTGCGTCGCACCGGAGCGGGCAGCGAGCCGCTCGAGATCGGCGACGTCGTCTCGGTGGCCACGCTCGATGGACGGGAAGGCCGCATTGTAGCCATTCGTGATGACGAGGCCACCGTGGCCGTGGGATCGCTCAAGTTGACGGTGACGCGGAGCGCGCTGACGCGCCGCCGGACCCGCGAGGAGCAGCTGGCGCGCGTGGTGCCGCTGCTCGCCCTGCCTGAAGAGACGCTTCCCACCGACCTCGACCTGCGAGGCCTGCGAGCCGACGAGATCGAGCCCATCGTCGTGCACGCGGTGGACGCGGCGGTGCGCGCCGACATGCGATCTCTGCGCATCATCCACGGGAAGGGAACCGGGGCCCTTCGCGAGCGGGTGGCCGAAATGCTGCGAAGCGATTCGCGCGTAAGGCACTTCAGGCTCGGCGTTCATACAGAGGGCGGTACCGGCGTCACGATCGCCGAGTTCGGGTGAGCCGGTGATACCTGACGAGACGATCGAGCGGGTACGCGAGAGCGCGGACATCGTGCAGATCATCGGCGAGCACGTGAATCTCAAGCGATCGGGCGCCGACTACCGCGGACCCTGCCCATTTCATCAGGGAAAGAACCGCAACTTCTCCGTATCACCGCGCCGCGGCATGTATCACTGCTTCGTCTGCCACGAAAGCGGCGATGTCTTTCGCTTCTTTCAGAAGCACCTCGGTCTCGACTGGCCTTCGGCGATCCGGTTGGTCGCCGAACGCGTCGGCGTCCCCATCCTCGAAACGCGCGGGCGGCAGGGCCCTGACGAGCGTGAGCCGCTCTGGGAGGTGAATGCCGCGGCTGCCGAATTTTTCCGGGCGCGACTGCGCGACCAGCAGGAGGGAAGGGCGGCGCGCGAGTATCTGGCGAGCCGCGCGCTCGACGAGCCGCTGGTGGAACGGCACGGGCTGGGCTGGGCACCGAGAGACCCGCGCGCCATGCGCGATCATCTCGCGCAGCTCGGCTACGACGACACCAGGCAGCTGGAGGGAGGCCTGCTCGCTCAGCGAGATGACGGCGAGCTACGTACTCGCTTTCGGGGCCGGCTGATGATTCCGATTCTGGACGGCGCGGGCCGCCACGTAGGCTTTGGCGGCCGGGTTATCGGCGATGGCGAGCCCAAGTATCTCAACTCCCCTGAGACGCGCGTCTTCAGCAAAGGGGCGCTACTCTTCAACTATCACGCGGCACGTCACGCCATTCGCAAGGAAGACCGGGTACTGGTGGTGGAAGGGTTCTTCGACGCAATTCGAATAGCTGAGTCGGGCGTGGACTGGGTAGTGGCCCCGCTGGGCACGGCGCTCGCCGAAGGGCAAGCCGCTCTGCTTCGCCGCACCACGAAGAACGCCTATCTATTGTACGATGCGGATGCGGCCGGACTTCGCGCCACCTTTCGCGCTGGCGACGAGCTGCTCAAGCACGGGATGTCGGTTCAGATCGTAACGCTTCCGGCGGGTGAAGATCCCGATTCGTACGTTCGAGCCAATGGCGGTGAGCCCCTGCTCGAGCACATCGCGCATGCCATTGACGTGTTCGAGCGAAAGATCCAGCTGCTCGAGCGCGGAGGGTGGTTCTCCGACCTGCGGCGCAAGCGCCGCGCGCTCGACCGGCTGATTCCCACCATTCGTGCCACCGCCGACCCGCTCACGCGCGACCTGTATCTGACCCGGGCAGCCGAGGTGGGGGGCGTGAGCAAGGAGCTGCTCGGCGCCGAAGCCGACCGGCCGGAGCGTCCCTCGCGGGCGAACCAGCCTGCCTCGCGCACGGATGCGCCCAGGGCCGCCGGAAGGCGTGTCCCGCCTCCGGCGGCCCGCATAACGCGGGGCATCTCCGCCGAAGCCGCCCTGGTGCGCGTAATGCTCCGGGACCGATCGCAGGTGACGTTCCTGCTCGAGCGGCTCGGCACCGAGGATTTTCAGGATCCGGAGTACAAGGCAATTTTCGCGGCGCTGGTCGAGCACGGCGCAGACACTCCGATCGAATCTCTCGCGCTGGTCGTGCCCGCCGCGGCGGTGGAGCGGCTCGAGAAGCTCCTCGCCGACGACTCCCCGCTTGCCTCGGTCGACGACGCGCTCCGCACGATCGAATGCCGCGGGATTCTGCAGCGCAACGCCGAGATCGACGAGCTGCGCCGGTTGAAGCGCGGCGATGGCGACGCGCTGTTCGCGGAGAAAGGCCGGCTGGCCAGACGGGCGCAGGAGCTGAAATGCCCTCAGCAGTTCTGGAAGTGATCCGAGCGCCGGATGTGGCGCACGAGCCTAACCATGCACAGGAGGAGCGGTGAAATCCGAACTCGAAGAACTGTTGGCGTTACAGGAGTGCGACGTGGAGCTCGACCGGTTGGCCGGACTGTCGCGGGCGCTCGATGTGCGCGAAGCTGAGTTGAATCGCGCGCGGGCGGCCCTCGCCGATGCCGCTACCCGTTCGCGGGAACAGATCGCGGCCGAGCAGCAGCGTGAACGCGACGTTCAGCGCTCGGTAGACGAGCACCGGGAGCTCCAGGAGAAGTTCACGGCGCAGATGGACGTGGTGCGTAAACAGAAGGAAGCGGTGGCCGCCACGACGCAGCTCGAGCAGGCCCAGCGCGTCGTCGCCTCGGACGAGGCGCAGCTGCAGTCGATCAGGGCCCGGGTGCGCGATCTGATCCAGGCGGCGGAATTGCACGAGCTGGAGCTCGCCGACGCGGACGAGCGGCAGCGCACGGAGCGCGAGGCGCTTCACGCCGATCGCGAGGCCCTCGCCGCCGAGCTGGCCGCCGCACGCGCGAATCGCAGCGAGAGGGCCAACGGCATCCCGCGCGCGCTGTTCACTCGCTATGACCGACTGCGTACGCGCGGCCATGCGTCCGTTCTCGTGCGGCTCGATGGGCTTTCCTGTGGCAACTGCCGCTCCGCGGTGCCCATGCAGCGTCGTAACGAAATACTCGCCGGCCGCAGGATCGAGGCGTGCGAGGCATGCGGAGTGCTACTGTACGCAACGGGATGATGCTTGTTCGGGTGTGGCACGCGGCATAACTTTCGAACCGTGACCGCACCAGCCGCTCCGCCATCTTCCGCCGGCCCTGCACGCGAACGACGGCGTCCGCGCTGGGTTTTTCCCGACGCGCCCAACGCAAGCGTGGTCGAGGCGCTGAGCGCCGCGCTCCACCTGCCGCCTTCCATCTGCGCGCTCCTCGCCCGCCGCGGCTTTGGCGATACCGACGGCGCCAAGCTGTACCTTCGCCCGCGGCTCGAGCAACTGCACGACACGGCGGCCATGCACGGGATGAGCGACGCCGTTCAGCGCATAACGCGAGCGATCGCTTCCGGCGAGCGCATCATGGTCCACGGCGACTACGACGTGGACGGCATGACATCGACC
>DATKDD010000400.1:0-6115 GCA_035512875.1 Gemmatimonadaceae bacterium
CACTGCCTGGTGCAGCCCTTCCGACCATCGCCGCCCGGGCATAGTACGTCCGGTGAACTCGTCGACGATGAGCACCTGGCCCTCCTGCACCACGTAGTTCACGTCGCGCTCGAACAGCGTGTGGGCGCGCAGCAGCTGGTGGATGACGTTGAGCCGCTCGCTCGTGACTGCATAGTCGCGCTCGAGCGCTGCCCGCTGATCCAGCTTCTCCTGCGGCTCGAGGTCGGGGTCGTGCTCTATGCGCACGACCGCTTCGGACAGGTCGGGAAGTACGAACGCCTGCTGGTCGGTGGGGGACATGTACTCGATCCCCCGGTCCGTCAGATGCACCGTGTGCCCCTTCTCGTCCAGCACGTAGAGCAGTCGCTCCTCTATGTCGCGATGCCGCTGCTTGGACTGCGGCAGCTTGCGATCGGCGATGTGCTCCAGCTCCGTCTTCTGCACGAGCGTCTTCACACCCGTTTCCTGCAGGACCTTGAGCAGGCGCCTGTTCTTTGGACCGCCTAGCTGCGCCTGATAAAGCGCAAGCCCCGCCGAATCCGCATCCTCGGCCTCGAGTGCCTTTTCTCCCTCGGCCACCAGTGCGTTCACCACATCGCTCTGAGCACGCGCCAGCCGGGTGACGGCGGCGTTGTACTCCCGGTACTGCATGTCGCTTTCGTTGCCGACCGGCCCCGAGATGATGAGCGGGGTACGTGCTTCATCGACCAGCACCGAATCGACTTCGTCGACGATTCCGTACCAGTGCGGCCGCTGCACGCGCTGGTCGAGCGAGACGACCATGTTGTCGCGCAGATAGTCGAAGCCGAACTCGTTGTTGGTACCGTACGTGATGTCGCAGTGATAGGCGGCGCGGCGCTCCGGTGTGCCAGGCTCGGTATCATCCAGGCACCCGACCGTTAGGCCGAGGTAGGTGAAGATGTGCCCCATCCACTGCGAGTCGCGGCGGGCGAGGTACGAGTTCACCGTCACCAGGTGCGTCCCACGGCCCGGCAAGGCGTTGAGGTAGAGCGGCAGCGTGGCGACGAGCGTCTTGCCTTCACCGGTGGCCATCTCGCCGATCTTTCCTTCATGCAGCTCGTATCCACCAACGAGCTGCACGCGGTACGGGATCATGTCCCAGGTAATCTCGTGGCCGGTGACACCGACTTCCGTGCCGAACAGCCGGCGGCACGCCTCACGTACCGTGGCAAACGCTTCGGGCAGCAGCTCATCGAGCGTGTCGCTTATCACCTCGCGCAACTTCCCCTCGAGTCCACCCCGCCCATCTCCGCCCTGCACCTCGTTGTCGATCTCTTCGCGCTCCGCGGCGTCCGCGGTTACGTGCTTGCGCTGTTTCAACTCGGCGAGCTGCGACTCGATCTCGGCTGTGCGCTCGCGCAGAATGCCCCGAAACTTCTCCGTCTGGCCACGCAGCTCGGCCTCGGAGACGCTCTTGAGGCGCTCGTACTCCTCCTCGATCGTATCGATGATCGGCGTGATGCGCTTCAATTCGCGGTCGTGCCGCGAACCCACGATCTTGCCCAGAATCGACTTCAACATTGCAGTGGCCCTCTATCGGTACAGTCCCGCCGCGGTGATGTACCGTGCGACGGCGTCCGTCACGAATCCATGAATCGGAAGCTTTTGCTGAATGCGCATGCGTACCTCGGTGGACGACAGGTCCACCCGGCGGCTCGGCAAAAGAACCGCCGGAAACACGTGCGGCGCCGACTCCTCCCCGGCGCCGCGTTCCAACACGACGATTTCGGCCAGTGCCGGTATGCGCTCCGCCTCACGCCACTGCGGCAGCTGCGATACCAGGTCTGCACCGATCAGGAGAAACCGACGCGCCCCGGGGTGCTGGCGCGCGTACTCGGCCAGCGTCTCGACCGTAAAAGATAACCCGTCACGGTCGATTTCCAGCCGATCGACCGTGAACCGCGCGTCGCCGGCAACCATCTGTTCCAGCATCTCCGCCCGCTGAATTGCGGAGGCGTGCACCTCGTTTGCCTTGAACGGCGGCTGGCCGGCAGGAATCCAGATCAGCGTGTCGAGACGCAATGCCTCGAACGCGTCACTCGCCGCAAGCAGGTGCCCTACGTGTGGAGGGTCGAACGTTCCACCGAACAGTCCGAGCCGCACCGTTCGTTACTGAGGGGTCGTGGCCGTTGTGGCCGTCACACCGCAGAGCGTTCGCACAGCCTGGTCCGACGGATACTTGCCGTGCAGCGTGGCGCACGTTTCCTCGGCGTCCTCCCGCCAATTCTCCTCCCGAAAGGCCTCGACCATGCGCAGCAGCGCCGCCTTGGCGGTTGGCGTCTCCGGATACGTCTCAACCACCTCGCGGAAGTAGATCACCGCCGAGTGATTTCCATTCCTGCGCATGTAGAACATGCCGTTGTTGTAGATCTTCTGAGCGAATTTGTCGTTCAGTGCGGCAAGCTCCCTTCGCGCCTCCTCCGCCATCGGCGACTCGGGGTATACGGCGAGCATCGTCTCCAGCGTGGAACGCGCCGTTTCACCGTACTGCGGATCGAGCGAGGGCTTGCGCCAGAGCTCGGCATAGGCCCGGCCCGCCCGAAACAGCGACTCATCCGACAGGGTGTCCAGGGGGAACGTTTCCGCCACGCGAACGAAGGTCTGAGCGGCGAGCAGGAACTGCTTCTTCTCGAGGTGGGCCTCGGCGAGATGATAGATCGAGAGCGGCAGAAGCGGATCACGCGCCGGCAGCTCGATCGTAAGGCGCTCGAAGCCGGCGATCGCGTTGTCCCACCGCTTCTGCTCGAACTGAGCGAGAGCAGCGGCGTAGAGGCGGGCGTGATCGTTGCCGAACTGCCGTGGCTGAAAGCCTGGCCGGCACCCCGCCAGCACGATCAGGGCGGCGCCCAATATCCGAAATGACCTGAATGAAACCATGACTGCAGTAGTACCCGGAAGCAGTGTGTCGGTTCAGCGATCCGCGGTCTGGCCGGCGAGCGCTTCCCGAAAATACTCGATGGTGAGCGCCAGCCCGTCGCGTACGTGAACCCTCGGCTCCCAGCCAAGCATCGCCCGGGCGCGGGTAATATCCGGCTTGCGGACCTTCGGGTCGTCGGTCGGAAGGTCCTGATAGATGATCTCCGATTTCGATCCGGTGAGCTCGACCACCATCTCGGCGAGCTGCTTGACCGTGTACTCGTCAGGATTTCCGATGTTCGTTGGATTGCTGTCGCCGTTCATGAACAAGCGGTAGATCCCGTCAACCTCATCGGACACGTAGCAGAAGCTGCGCGTTTGCGAGCCGTCGCCATAGATCGTGATCGGATCGCCGCTGATCGCCTGGACGATGAAGTTCGATACCACGCGGCCGTCGCGCGGCCGCATCCGCGGCCCGTATGTATTGAAGATCCGCACGATGCGGGTGTCGAGACCGTGGTACGTGTGATAGGCCATTGTGATCGCCTCGGCGAAGCGCTTCGCTTCATCGTAGACACCACGGGGCCCCACGGGGTTGACGTTCCCCCAATAACTCTCCGACTGGGGGTGGATCAGCGGATCGCCGTACACTTCCGATGTGGATGCCAGAAAGAACCGCGCCTGCTTGGCCTTGGCCAGCCCCAACGCGTTGTGCGTGCCGAGCGCGCCTACCTTGAGCGTGGGAATCGGATGCTCGAGGTAATCGATGGGACTCGCCGGCGACGCGAAGTGCAGCACGCCGTCGAGCTCACCCGCAACGTAGGTGTACGTCGATATGTCGTGCCGCACGAACTCGTATCGCGGGTCGTTCATCACGTGCGCGATGTTCTCCGGATTACCGGTGATGAAGTTGTCGAGTCCCACGACTGAATGACCCTCGGCCAGAAACCGGTCGGCGAGGTGCGAGCCGAGGAAGCCCGCCGCGCCGCTGATGAGCACTCTCACACCGGGCCTCGCCCAATCGACATGTAGGTGAAGCCGAGCTTGTTCATCTTGGCGGGGTCGTACAGGTTGCGGCCGTCGATGACTACCGGGCGCTTGAGCATCCCCTTCATGCGCTCGAAGTTGGGGTGCCGGTACTCGTTCCAGTCGGTAACCACACACAGCGCGTCGGCCCCCTCGAGTGCGTCGTAGTTCGACTCCGCGTACTCGATGCGATCGCTGAGGCGATGGCGGGCTTCTTCCATCGCCACGGGATCGTGCGCAATGACGGTGGCGCCGGCTTCCAGCAGCGATTCGATGAGCACGAGAGAGGGCGCCTCGCGCATGTCGTCGGTCTGCGGCTTGAACGCCAACCCCCACACCGCGATCCGCGCACCCTTCACCCCGCCGTCGAGCACCAGCTGCAGCTTCTCGAACATGCGGCGCTTCTGCCGCTCGTTCGCGTCCTCCACGGCATCTAGCACGGCGAGTGGCACGTCGTGGGCCCGCGCGGTGCGTACGAGTGCCTTCACGTCTTTGGGAAAGCAGGAGCCGCCGTATCCGGGACCGGGAAAGAGAAACGACGGACCGATGCGCGAGTCGGTGCCCATGCCCTTGCGGACGTAATCGACGTTTGCGCCAACGCGCTCGCACAGCCGCGCGATCTCGTTCATGAACGAGATGCGCGTCGCGAGCATGGCATTGGCCGCGTACTTGGTCATCTCGGCCGACGGGATGTCCATGAAGATGATCGGCTTGCCGGTGCGCACGAACGGCGCGTACAGCTCGGCCATTACGCTTCGCGCATGGTCGGTATCGACGCCGAGTACCACGCGGTCGGGCTTCATGAAATCATCGATCGCGGCGCCTTCCTTCAGAAACTCCGGGTTGCTGCACATGTGGAAGGGGAACTTCGCATTCTTCGCGACGGCATCGGCGACTCTGGCAGCCGTACCGACCGGCACCGTACTCTTCGTGACGACGACCAGCTCCTGCGTCATGTGCTTGCCGATCATGGCAGCCACGGCCAGCACATGGCGGAGGTCCGCGGATCCATCCTCATCCGGGGGTGTGCCGACGGCAATGAATACCACGTGCGCCTGCGCGATCGCCGCCGCGACGTCGGTGGTGAAGGAAATCCGGCCATCCGCCTGATTGCGCTCGACGAGCGTCTCGAGCCCGGGTTCGTAGATGGGCAGCACGTTCTTCTTCAATCCATCGATCTTTTTCTCGTCGACGTCCGCACAAATGACATCATTTCCCGTCTCGGCCAGGCAGGCGCCGACAACGAGACCGACATATCCCGTTCCTATTATCGTGATTCGCACATCGAGTCCGTGAGGTTCTGAAAGAGGGCTTCTCGGGGCAACCGAGCAAGTTAGTCGGTCGGGGCTTGGGGGTCGAGGGGGCCAAGGTCGAAGCGCCCGGGGTTCGGCTCGCGTAACGAAGATCCAACGAAATGCGCCGCGCATAGCGCGGCGCATTCCGAATTCCCCCCCGACCCCCGACCCTCGACCCCCGACCCTCAGAACCTTTGCGTCACATCGATCGTAAACGTCACCCGCCGGTTCTGCAGAGCGCCTGGATCGTCGCGCTCGGCTCCGGGGACCACCTGTCGCTCCCGGTCCGCGCCGTAGCCCACCGCCTTGAACTGGCGTCGGGGCAGGCCGAGTTGGATCATGTACGCCATCACGGCTTCCGCGCGACGGCGCGACAGTGCGAGGTTGTACTGCTGGGTTCCGGCCGGGTCGGCGAATCCGGAGATCGTGACCAGCGCTTCCGGATAGACCTGGCGAATCACGTCGGCTACCTGGCGAAGTACAGTCGTATCCTGGGGGCGAATGAGCGAGGAATCGAAACCGAAGAATACGGGAACAATGTACTTCGACACGTCGCCTTCACGGATGATCTCTACGCGCGATTCCCGCAGGCTGTCGAGCAGCGGGCCGAGCCGTCCCAACTCCCTGGCGATCGCTTCGCGCACCGCGTTATGAATGGCGGCGGTGTCGATCGGCGGGGCCTGGACCACGACCGGCACCACCGGGATGTTGCTGCGTGGCTCGCCCCAGAAGTAGGTGAAGCTCACGTTATGCGAGTCGCCCACCGGATCGTTGGTAAAGAAGCTGGCGCCGCCGTTGGTGTAGTTTCGAAACGCGTACTCGAGCCTGAACTGGCCTACGTTGACACCGGCGCCGAGCGAGAGTCCCCCGCGGTTGTCGTCGCCGGTCTGGTAGCCTAACCTGGCAATCGCGACGCC
>DATKDD010000401.1:0-3854 GCA_035512875.1 Gemmatimonadaceae bacterium
GTTTCGCGGTTACGTTGAGAACGATGCACGGCTCCGCCCGTGGTACCGGCGTATGGAAGAGCTCGATCTGGAGACGGACGCAACCGACGACATGCTCGCCGGGATCGAGTTGCACTTTGGCCGAGGCGAGGAAGAATCGCAGGAGCGGTTGACGGAGTTCGGCACGCTACTTTCTACGCTGGTGGAGCAGGGGACCGGGGTCGAGCATCGAATCATCGATGCACATGGGCGGCAATATGCCGGCAGCTGGGAGGAGATCGTGCGACGCATGCGAGATGAGATCGGGGAGTCCCAGACATTGCAGGAGTTCATGGCGCATCAGGCTCGGCGAATGCTGACGGCGCGCGGAATCGAGATTCCGACGCACGATGCGGAGAGCTTCCTTCGGGGCAGCGCGAACGCCGGTTTGCTGCGAATCGTGCGGTGAGCGCGGCCGATCAGCGGGCCGCTCGGGAGACGATCGCCTCCGGGCGGCCGCTCGTCGATCGGCTTGGGCATGCGGATCGGGACCCCGAAGATCAGGCGGCGGACCTCATCGAGCTGTGGTCGGTGACGCAGACTGCCCTCCGCGCGCTCGCCGGCGGCTCCTCGCTGTCGGGGCGCGACCTGGTGACCACGCTGCGGCAGCGCAACCTCATAACGATCGATCAGGCTCACGCCGCGATCGCGTTGAAGGATGCGCGCGACCGCGCCGCCGAACTGCCATCCGGTCCGGAGGAATTGGACGTCGAGACAGCGCGCTCGGCGTTCGCGAAGTTGGAGCATGGCTTTCTCGCGTTGGAGATGGGCGCGCCACAGCTCGCCGATACCACCGACTTCGTCTCTCTCGATACGCCGAAGAACGTTCCGCTGCCTGACCAACCCACGGGGCGCCGTGTCGAGGGTCGAAGGTCGAAGGCGGTGATCATCGGCGCACTACTCGCGACGGTGATCGCCGCGGTCGTGCTGGCCGCGGTGCTGCGCCCGGACTGGTTCTCGATCGGCGGAACTTCCCGGGATGTCGAGCGCGGCGTCGCCGCCTATCGAGAGGGCCGGCTGGCCGCCGCCCGCAGCGCGTTCGAGGAAGCCGCAAGGAGCAATCCGAATCTGGCGCTCCCGCACGTGTGGCTCGGCCGCGTTGCCCGGGATGAGCGGGACGACCTGAGCGCGGCGCGCCACTTTTCCCGTGCCGAGCAGCTCGAGCCGGAAAATGCGCTGGTGCACCGCGAAATCGGCGGGTTCCACCTCGCTCGCGGCCGGTTGCAGCCGGCGGCGGATCGATATGTGCGCGCCGTCCAGTTGAATCCCGACGACCGGGTATCGCAGGGATGGCTGGCATGCGCGATGCACCGCCAGGGGCGGGTGGACGTGGCGCGGAGCTTCGCTCAACGGGCTGGGAGTGGGCCGTGGACCACCTGCCTGGCGAGTTCGCCAGGCACTGGGGCGCCGGCGACCATTCCGCGGTGAGAACGCCCGGCGTCCACTCACGCCTGACGAAGCCTTTGATTTGATACCGATTCCCGTTCTCGATCCCGCGTCGGTCCACCGTACTCGCCTGGCCAACGGACTGACGGTGATCGTGCGGCGCGAGCCGAGCGCACCGGTGGTGGCGATCGTCACCTACGTGAAGGCCGGCTACTTCGACGAGGCCGATGAAGTCGCCGGCATCTCCCACGTGCTCGAGCACATGTTCTTCAAGGGCACGCCGGGCCGTGGGGTCGGCGAGATCTCGCGCGAGACGAAGGCGGCCGGCGGCTACCTGAACGCCGGTACGATCTACGATCACACGAGCTATTACACCGTACTACCGTCGTCGAGCTTCGCGCGCGGCCTGGAGATCCAGGCCGACGCGTACGCGCACTCGCTGATCGAAGCCGGGGAGCTGAGCAAGGAGCTCGAAGTAATCATCCAGGAGGCCAGGCGTAAGGCGGATACCCCGGGGGCGGTGGCACTGGAATCGATGTATTGTCTGCTGCATGACCGCCACCGCATGCGGCGTTGGCGGATCGGCACCGAGGATGTGCTGCGCCGCATGACGCGCGACGATCTGATGGGCTTCTACCGCACATACTACCGTCCGAGCAACACGATCCTCGCGATTGTCGGTGACATCGATGAGGGCGAGGCGTTACGTGCCGCGGCGGGGGCGTTCGGCGAGATCCCCGACGCCAGCGTACCGCGTGATCGCGGCCCGTCGGAGAACGGCTCCAGCGGCTTTCGCTACCGCGAGATGGCGGGCGACATCAACCAGGCGCAGCTCGTATTCGGTTGGCGCACGCCGGGCGCGACTCACGCCGACACGCCGCTCCTCGATCTGGCGGCGTCGGTGTTAGGCGCCGGCCGCGCCTCGCGGCTCTACCGCGCCGTACGCGAGCGCACACTCGCCGCGTCCGTGTCGGCGTTCAACTACACGCCTACCGACCTGGGTGTTTTCGCTGTGCACGCCGAGGGTCCGGCCGGCGCTACCGCCGAGGCGGCGCGCGCCATCTGGGCGCAGATCGCCGAACTGCGTGAGGCGGGAGTGGAGCGCGACGAGCTCTGGCGCACTCGCCGGCTGATCGAAGCGAGGTGGATCCGCCGCCTGGAGACCGCCGAGGGCCAGGCCAACTATCTGGCGGAATGGGAAGCGGAAGGGGATTGGAAGCTTGGCGATCGCTATCTGGAGCGCCTGCTGGTGCCATCGGAGAGCCACGTTACCGAAGCGATTCGGCGTTACATAACGCCAGATCGTGCCGCGGTCGTGGTCTACCGTCCGCAGAGTGCTCCGCCGCTGGCGTCGAGCGCGGGCCGGTTTCTGGAATTGCTGAACTCCGGCCGGCCCGAGCCGCTGCCAACGTCACCGCCCCGCACTCCCGCCGCGCCGGCCATCCATCTTGACGAGGCGTCGCTCGCCGGCGTCGAAGGCGGGATCTATCTGTATCGCACCCGAAACGACGTACCGATTCTCGTCAGGCCGAAGGGTGGGGCTCCGCTAGCTCACATCGGTGTCTACGCTGCCGGGGGCGCGGTGGAAGAGACTGAGGATCGCGCCGGGCTCACTCTGCTGCTCACGCGCGGCGCCATCAAGGGCACCGCCCGCCGCACCGCTGAGCAGATCGCCGAGGATGCGGAACTGCTTGGCGGAACGATCCACCCGCACACGGGACCCGAGCACTTCGGCTGGTCGCTGTCGGTGCCCTCGCCGTACGCCGACGCGGCGCTCGACCTGCTCGCCGATGTAATCCAGTGCGCCACGTATCCCGATGAAGCGGTGGAGATCGAGCGCTCGGTGGCCGAGGCGGAAGTGCGCCGACTGGGCGATGACATGGGCCGCTACCCCATGCGGCTGCTCACCCAGGCGGCGTATGCCGGTCATCCCTACGGTGTGCCGGTAGGGGGAAGCGAGGCGTCGCTGGCGGCCATTTCGCCTGACGAGATTCGCCGCTGGCATGAGATGCGGGTGCTCGAGGGGCCTCTGGTAGTGGGGGTGGTCGGCGCGGTGACACCGAACGACGTCGCCAACCTCGCGGCGCGCGCTTTCCGCCGGCTGCTCCTTGCGGAGCAACCCAACACCCCCCCGGCACCGTGGCCATCGTCCCCCGTCACGGCGACGGAAACTCGCAGCAAGGCGCAGACGGCGCTGGCGCTCGCCTTTCAGGGACCGGGACGGCGCGATCCTGAGCGGTTCGCCGCCGAAATCCTCGCCGGCATAACGAGCGGGCTCGGCGGCCGGTTCTTCGAGGAGCTGCGGGAAAAACGGTCGCTCGCGTATTCGGTGTTCGCCTATCCGGTAGAGCGCGTAGCGGGCGGCATGTTCGCCGCGTACATCGCGACGTCGCCGGAACGGGAGGAGGAAGCGCGACAGGCACTTCTGGCGGAGTTCGCCGCGCTGCGGC
>DATKDD010000402.1:0-10088 GCA_035512875.1 Gemmatimonadaceae bacterium
CTCCGGAAATCGCAGAGCCTCCGGCGCATTGAAGACGACCGTGAACCCGAGCTGTCGAAACAGGCCGAGAATGCACCCGGTCTCCGTCGACCTCGGCTGATCGTGGTTTCCGCCGATGATGACGACCAGCGCCTTCGGAAGCGCTTGCCGAAGGCGGGCAAACTGGCTGAAAGCGTGAATGATGACCGGATTGGCGGGCCGAACCACGTGAAAAACGTCGCCGGCAATGACGATCACGTCCGGCTCGAGCGCAATCACCTGATCCAGTGCGCGCACGAACGTCCCCGCCACGTCGGCCTCACGCTGATTGAGCCCGCTCGCGGTGAGCCGATGGTACTGTCGGTAGCCGAGGTGCAGGTCGGCGAGATGGACCAGGCGCACGATGGAATCTACCGCGCGGAACAGGGCCCCGGCGAGGGCGCCACGATCAGCGGCGGTCTATGGCGTGCATGCGCTGGGTCATGCGCAGTTGAAACTGCATTGGCGCGCTCTCCGGCGACGCTGGCAGGAGCTGCGACTTGACCGTGATGGTTGTGCGCGAGTCCGTTATCCAGCCTCGCTGCGCATTTACCACCATTCCGCCAATGATCGTGCCGATGGTGTCCACGCTTTTCCCTTCGACACGCTGTGCGCCCACGTCGCGAGTGATGACGCCACGCATCGAGATGAAGGCCTCACTCGTTCGCACGCGTACGGAATCGAGCCGGAACGCCGCGTGAACCATTGCTTCCGGCTTGCCAGGCGCCTGAGGGTAGATGGGGACGCGCATCGCCTTGGTCCACGACTCGCCCGCGCTCACGGAATAGTCGGGGAGCGTCGCCGGCATGCTGGAGAACATCGCCGCCACATCAGGCGTGACCGCATCACCCCCTTCCAGAAGATCGGTAGCTCCTTCGGGAGAAATGCGCGTCCGCACACTGCGCCCCTGGAGAATGCGGCGCTGCTGCTCGCTCGGAATGGACACCCCTTCCCCACTCATCGCCACGGAGTCGATGATGGTCAGAAGCATCGTTCCCCGTGCGTCGCCTCCTTCCACCACATGGCGGAGCAGTGCGACGGTCGCCATCCACGAGCGAATGGTGGTAATGGAATCCTCACCCTGGAGCCGCGCGGTAGCGCGCATCTCCGTCTGCTGCTCCAGTCTCGTGCGAATCGTATCGCCGACGCGCGGGTCGATGCGCAGATAGACAGGAGCCGCCTTTTCTTGCGCCCCCAGCGGAAACGCCGCCGCGACGCACATCGCGGCGGCCAGACACCATCGGGTCACCTTTCGTCGCCTCTCTCAGCCCGCATACGGATCATCCGGAAGGCTACGAATCGCGGCTGGTAACACCGGCGGCTCCGCCTCACGAGCGGGAAGTCGCGACGCGAGTCGCGAGGCGAAGAACCGGCGAACATCGGCCGGTCGTTGCTGCACCGCGGCGTTGCGCACGGCCAGCAGGTCCGCGTCATCGTACAGCGCGCGCATCTTTGCCACCCATGTCGGATCGAGCGACGGATCGAACTTTCGTAATGCACCGAGCAGCGCCGCCTCGAAGGAGACGTCGCTCGCCTGCGGGAATCGCTCGGCGCCGTCGCGGCCAAGCAGGATCGCCGGTCGCGGAAAGCGTACGAACACCGGTTGTGTGAAATGCGGATGACGAACCATCAACTGTCCTTTCGCGAGAGTCGCGAGCTTGCTCTTGGTCGCGGCGCTCAACGTGGCATAGCCCGGGGTGGCCAGCTCATCGGCATCCATCCGGCCGAACAGCGAAGTCCCCGCGTTTCCTACCACACGCCGATGAACCTGGGATCGGAACTGCTGCGCCCCGAACAGCACCAGGCCCAGGTAGCGCCCTCGCTCAGCGATGTCGAGCAGCATTTTCCGCACGTACGTGTCCGGCCCGTCTCCGGGCGCGTACTTGTTCAGCTCGTCCACGAACACAACCACGTGGTCTACGCCCAACGTCCGGCGCTCGAGATGTTCGCGCAGCGTGGAGACGACTCGCGCAAAGATCAGATCCTGCGCGTTCTCTTCCAGCAGCGCTACATCCACCACGTACACCGTGCGGTCCTGAAAGCTCCCCCACGGAAGGTCGCTCGTCTGGCCGTCATCGGTCACCAGGCCGGCACAGCGAGTGGAGATGTTGATGAGCCGGTTCCGAACCTTTCGAATGGTCGCGGCATGGTGGGTCCGCCAGCTCTCTCCGCCGCGATCCTCGAGGTGAGCCAGCACATCCCGGAAAAACTCCTCGAGGTCGGCAAAGCTCCGCACGCGGTAGCGCTTACCGTTCGCCAGTCGCGGATCGTGGAACTCGCGGTTCACCAGCTTCTCGCCGATGAAGTCGATCAGTGCGTCCGCCTTTGCATCCACATCGTCCCGGTTGAGTAGCACCTCGGCGAACTGAAGAACTTCCTGCAATCCCCACGTGAGCGCCGTCACGTTATGCACCAGCTCCTCGTTGGACCGGATCGTGTTGAGCGAACGGCCATCGGCCTTGTACGGCGCGAAATACTGCACATGCGGAAACGGTTCGGCCGGTACGCCGAGCCTTTCGTACATCGCCCGGTCCTCGTCGGACAGCTCCGCCGGCTGGTCGAGGTACAGCAGGTCGGGTCCCTTGACGTTGAAGCACACCGCAGCGACCGATCCCTTGCGCGCCGGAAAGTGGGCGAACAATGAAGCGAGCAGCCACTCGATCGCGCTCGTCTTCGTCGCGAGCCCGGAGACACCGCTGATGCTCAAGTGGGCCGCCTCCGGTCCCACGAGAAAATCGGCGTCGAGATGGATGGGGGCCGAGGTCGTTCCGGCGTGATAGATGCCTACCGGAATGGCGGTTCGCACCTCATCGCGTAGATAGGTATCCATCCGCAGAGCGAGAGCGACGTCGGCATCGGTGGCGGAGAATACCTCACCCATTGGAACCGGCTGCAAGGGTTCCTCCGGGATCTGTCGCAGCACGGCAGCCGAATACAGACGGATCTCGGCGCGGTCGGTAGGCGCCAGTGCCACGCCGGCCGGGTCTCCATCGTATCCCAGCACCTCGAAGATCGGAGAGGGAACGTCGGTGTAGCTCTTGCCGTCGGTGACCACGCCGTAGATCCGCGGAATGTGCCCACTGACCGGGTGGGTTCCCTCCACCCTGACGATCGTGCCGATCCCCACCGGCGCGTCGAGCGCGGTCCAGAAGTGGAACTCGTGAGGTGTGTTAGGCTGCCGCTCGGTGGCGATCACCCGTCCCAGCGGGCGCACGACCTCGCTGGTTGGATCGACGCCGTTCGATGTGCCCGTCACGCCTGCCTCGCTGATGGCGCCGCGGCGCCCAGTGCCTGTTCCACCGACCGAACTCCGTAGGCCATGCGATCCCAGCGCACGTCAGGCACGGCCAGAGGAACCCGTTCGGCCATTACCCATCGCGACACGAGCTCCGCCCGGCCGGCCGGATCATCGCTCTCGGCGACCTCCACACGTACCAGCCCCCACAGCACATCGTGCCCTTCGGGGTCGCGCAGCCGCAAGTACCAGGAATGCACCGGACTGCGGCCACGCGGCGCGATGCGTACCACGCGCGTCCGCTCGCCGTTGCGCAGCGACAGCGCCGCGAGCATTCCGTCGGCGTCGCCGTAGAAGGTCCGGTGGCTCTTTACGACCCCAATGGCCTGTGGCGACGCCGACAGCCGCTCGCTTCCGGCTATCCCACCGTCCACGAACAGCGGTGACGCCTGTTCCTGGCACCAGGACTCGGCTACCCGCTGCTCGGCGAGCTCCCGATCCCGCATTGCCGATTGCCGGGCGCGTTCCTGGAGTAGCGTGGGGTGCAGGCTGCCCGAGGCCACGTCATCCTGGGTGAGAGTCTCCACCACTGGTAGCGGGTCGCATGCCCGGCGCAGGCGTGCCGCGTCGAGCAGCGCCAGCGGGGCATAAACCCGTCGCTCCACCACCGTCGGCCCCCAGCTGTGCATCCGGCGTCCTTCTCGCCGCTGAATTCCGGCGGACACCGTGCCGATGACGAGCGGCGCGATGGGCGTGAGCCACGCAAAGACACGCGTTTCCTGACGCCCGTCGAGAAAGGCGCCGAAACCGGTTGTCGGAGCGCCGGACACGGGAGCGGAGAGTGACGTTGCATTCTCCACAGGTTCCGCGTCTACAGCACGAGGGGGCTCCGTATCGAAGGTGGCCCGCTCGAGAGGGGCGGCGTCGAGGACCGCGCGCGCTCCTTCAATTTGCGCGAGAACCGTTCTCAAAACAGAGCGAACGCTCGGCACCCGGTCCCGCGACTCGTGAATCTGCGAACTCCTTTCGGACAATCGTCCCTGCGGCGGCAGCCGGTTCGGCGCAAGCGTGGCCGTCTCACGGCGAGCGAGACGCATGCACTGCGCACGCTGCTTTACGCTGCGCTCGTGCTCTGCTCGTGCATCCTAGCGATTACCCTAGGGTGGGACAAGGCAATGGTATGGCTCGGCGTGCTTCCCGCGGAAGTGGCGCCGATCGCCCCCGCGCTGTCGTCCAAACAGACGGATCTATCCCAACGACCTGACATTCTCTTCCAGGTGTTCGGTACCCGGGAGCAGCCGCGCATGATTCCGCTGGCCGTGCTCAAGGGAGGCAAGCTGCGCCACATCCAGCTCGATACCGAGGGGTGGCGCGAGTTCGACGACATGTTCCTGCGCGAAGGAAAGGAGTATGCGCTGCTCTCCGGCGGCCGGGTGTTCGGCGCGGCGCGGCTCGAGCGCGGTATGTGGGAAGAGGACTCGCTGCCGCTTTACCAGCTCGAGGGATGTACGTCGCACGTTCCCCTCGCCGACGTGTCGATCATCTCGGAACGTCCCCGCCGCGGTTTCATAGTCGAAATGTTCGCCTCGAACGCGCACCTACCCCAGATCGAGCGGACGCTCGAGACGGCTGACGTGCCGTCGGTGGAGCTGCTGTTGCCGGCGGGCGAAAAGCGGGAGTTCGTGACGGAAGGAATGCTCACCGATCTCGATGGCCGAGCGCTCAAGATCGCGACCGGCGCAACCCCGTGGCCGACTCTCGTGACATCATGGCTCGACTCGGCATCCTGGATAGCGAACGATCCGAGGGCGACGACGCAGCACATTTTCGTGATCGCCGACCGAGGCCCCGATGGCCAGTATCACGTCACCTACCGGCACCAGACCGAGGCGCCGTTAGGGGAGGCGGAATTCCGTCGGTTCATCGACCATCTCGATGTCACGGGAGATGGCGTGGACGAGCTGGTGCTGGAAGGCTGGCGGTTCGGCGGCAAGACGTGGATATCGATACTTCAATACCAGGGCGGCGAGTGGGGCGAAATTTTCCGCAGCCGCGCCAACTGGTGCCTCGATCCGGAGCCCCGCAAGCGCATCGCGCGGAGCGGTGGGCTGCTATCGCACGAGTCCGACCGCAAGCCCATCGCCGACCGGTAGCACGGTACCATCGATCCGCGCGTCGGAGGCGAAGCGGCGATTGAACTCGCGCACGGCCAGCGTCTGCGTATCGTTTGCGTCGGGATCGGCGACGCGGCCACCCCACAACGCATTGTCGGCGAAGACCAACCCGCCCTTTCTCGTGAGGCGCAACGCCCACTCGAGATAGGTGGGCATCGGCTCCTTGTCAGCATCGATGAACACGGCGTCGAACTGCTCTCCATCGAGCGCCGGCAGCAGCTCCAGCGCGCGGCCGACGCGCACCGTCACCCGGTCGCCGACGCCGGCACGCTCCAGCTGGCGCCGCGCGAACTCCGCGTGCGCGGGCTCGATCTCCAGCGACAGAATCCGACCATCGTCACCTAACGCCCGCGCCATCCAGATGGCCGAGTAGCCGCCGAGTGTTCCGACCTCGAGCACGCGCCGGGCACCGATGGCGCGAAGCATGACCTGCAGCATCCGGCCGGCGCGTGGCGTGATCGAGATCGGCGGCAACCCGGCCCGGTCGGCTTCCTCCCGCAGCGCGTTGAGCAGCGCATCATCGTGCGCGTACAGCGCTCCCACGTATTCCTCGAGCCGGTCCTCCATGCGCGGCTACTCCACCCCCAGGTCCCACGCCTGCTCGAGATCCCGGCGCGAGTAGGCGCGAAACGCAGTGAGCGTGGTGGTGCGCTCGAGTCCCGGCACCTTGACGAAGTCCTCGGTCACCACACGCGCGATGTCATCGTACGACGGCACACGCACGATCGCGACGAGGTCCCATTCTCCCGATACCGAGTAGACCTCGGTGACGCCATCGATGCCGGCGAGCCGGGTGGCCGTCTCGGGGATCTGCTTGGGATCGCAGCGGATCAACACGATGGTCGTGATCACGAGTCGTCCGGGTGGGGGGGAACGTTGAGCAGCCAGACGCCGGCGATGGCCTGGGCGGCATCGACCTCGATGAGAATATCGCGCGCGATGCGGACCGTTTGCATCGCCTTTGCCCGGCCGACACGAAAGTGCACCGTGCGCTCGGCACTGTCGGTCTCGGCCGTGAGGAGCGTGGGGACCTCGAACGAGGCCACGCGCGCGGTCGGCTCGGCGTGCGGAATGGTGAGGCGCCCATCGCGTATCTCGTTAGGTGGACCCAGCGTGCGCACCGTGCGTACGTCGGGCCACACTGCTACCTCGACCCCGCGGATGCTCCCGGATGCGAGATCGAGAATCAGCCACGATCCATCCTCCCCGGTGATCTCCACCGAGCCCGAGATACCGTCACCCACCGCCGGCGCGCCCGACGCGGCCGTGAGAATGCCGGTGTCACGGTCCCACCGGTATTCCACCGGCCACTCCGATCCGTCGGTCGCTTCCACCTGAACCGTTATGCTCACTCGCTTCCTCCGTGACTCCAACGATGCACCGCGCCGCGCCCGTCGCCGCGTCATTTCCACGCGCTGCGACCCAGAATCGCGCTGGCCGTGATATACCGCCCAGGTCACGGCTGGGCGAGTGCCGCCCCCTTCCCCGCCAACTCACGGTAGGCAGCGACCACCCGGCGCACTCCGTCAACCACGACATCCAGGGGCGACGCGTACGAGATCCGGATCCAGTCGGGTTCGAGAAACGCCTCGCCCGGTACCACGGCAATGCCTTGCCGCTCCAGCAAATGTCGGGCGAAGACGGTTCCGGCCGACCCGTTGCCGCTCGCGATCCCGGATACATCCAGAAAGAGGTAGAACGCACCTTCCGGATGGACCCACCGAAGCCGCGGTTCCTGTCGCACGATCGCGAGAACGGCGTCACGACGCTCCCGGAACGCCGCCACCATCTTGCCAATTGCCTCATCCGACTCCCCGCGCCTCTCGAGGGCCGCCAGCGCTGCGTGCTGGGAGACCGCGGCGGCATTGGAAGTGGTGTGCGACTGTAGCGCGGCCATCGCGCGCGCGAGAGATCGCGGAGCGATCGCCCACCCGATACGCCAGCCGGTCATGGCATATGCCTTGGCCACCCCGTCGACGACGACGAGCCGACTTGGCCAATGCGCGAGCGACAGCGCCGACGGCGCCTCCGACTCGTAGCTGATTCGGCGGTATATCTCATCGCTGATCACCCACCACCCGCGTTCCTCGGCCAGCGCGAGCAGGTCACCGAAAGCCGCCGAGTCGTAAATGGCCCCGGTTGGGTTGCAGGGCGAATTGATGATGATCCCCCGCGTGCGCGGACTGGCCGCGCGTTCGAGCGCCTGACGATCCACGCGAAGTGACGACGCCGGATCGCCGGCGACGGGCACCGGAGTGGCGCGCGCGATGCGCGCGATCTGGTAGTAGCTCGTCCACGCCGGAGTCGGAATCAAAACTTCATCCTCGCAACCGAACAGCGCGAAGCACGTATTCATCAGCGCCTGCTTCGATCCGGCCGAAACGACCACCTCGTCAGGCTTTACGACGCTTCCGCCGCCGGGAGCGAGCATCGCCGTCGCCTGATGAGCGATGGCCGAGCGCAGGGCGGGGATGCCTTCCGTGGCTGTATAGCGTGTCGCGCCCTCGTCCAACGCCAGCTGCCCGGCGCGCCGGATGAAGGCCGGCGTGTCGAAATCGGGCTCCCCGGCCGCGAGATCCACGACGGCGACGCCCGCCGCGCGCATTGCGCGCGCGCGCGCCGACACCGCGATCGTCGCCGACTCACTCAGCGTGACGATGTTCGGAGATGGGACGAACTCGGGCATCAACTAAGAAAGGTGTGGGAGGGGGAACGAGCGAGTAAGTTATACCTTCACGGTGCATGCCACGCCGATTGACAATGGAGGGTTCGTGGAGCGGGAGTTGACGCCCCCGGTGCCGGGGCAGGAGCGCGCGGGTATTGCGCGAGGACAAAACACGATTCATACGCTGCCACACGATACGGCCGCGATTCGACAGTTTCTCCAACACGTATTCGATCGCGTCGACACCACGGATGAACCTGCGATTCACGGCGTGGTGCTGGCCGTGGATGCGCCGGCCGTGATGGCGATCGGACGCGTCGCCGCTACCATGGACCGTCCCGCGGGCGCATCGGTGCTCGCCGTACCATCGGCGCAGCGGGGCGCCCGCGCGCTCCGATCCGCCGTGCCGTCCGTTCTCATCGCCACACCCGGCGACCTGCTGGCGCTGATGCGGGAGTCGCTTGCCAAGCTGACCGACGTGCGCGCTACGGTCTTTGCCTGGGCCGACGACCTGCTGGCCTTCGATGAAGAGCCGCTCGCCGCCATCATCTCCGAGCTTCCCAGGAACGCGGCTCGCATCCTCGTTGCCGCGCGCCTGACGAGCGAGGTCGAGTCGTTCGCCGAACGCTTCGTGCGTCGCCTGCCGCGGGGCACCCCGGCGCCTGACGAGCCGCTCCGCGTGCCCATCGGGTACGTCGGGGTGGCCGAGGTCGCCAAGCCGGCGGCGCTCCGGCGCGTGCTCGATCTGCTCGATCCGCCTACCGCGGTGGTCTACTCGCGCACCGATGAAGGCGTGCGCGCCGCACGCGCCGAGCTCGAGGCAATGGGGAGTGCCGGCCACGGAGTTCGGGTCACCACCGAGTTGACGGTCGCCGATGCGGAGTTGCTGGTATTGTACGAGCTTCCCGCTTCGGCGGGCGACTTGCGCGCCCTGGCCTCCGGCGGCGTAAAGCGCGTCGTTGCGTTGGCGCGCCCGCGCGAGATGCCGTTGCTGCGCGCGCTTGCGGGGAGCCATGCGCACCCTCTCGCGCTGGCCGGGCCGACGGAGCAGGCCCGCGCTCGCGAAGAGGCCACCCGCGATGCGCTGCGAGCGGTGCTGGCCGAGGGCGTGCCTTCGCGCGAGCTGCTCGCGCTCGAGCCGCTGCTCGAGGAGTACGATGGCGTGGAGATCGCCGCCGCGGCGTTGCGCCTGCTCGAGCGCGGACGCGCGGGGCGACCCGCACCGTCGGCGAGCCCGTCAACCAGTCCGTCTGCCAGTCCATCCGCGGAACCTGCCGCAGCGCGGGTTCCGTCGCGCGGTTCGGTGCGGGTGTTCATCAATGTCGGAACGCGGGACGGTGCGGCGGCACGGGATCTCGTTGGCGCCATCGTAAACGTGGCCGGCGTTCCCGTCGACCGCATTGGGAAGGTCGAGCTGCGCGAGTCACACGCGTTGGTCGAGCTGCAGTCAGACGATGCCGATCTGGTGGTGGAGAAGCTCACCGGCGCCACGATTCGTGGGCGTCGCATTGCCGCGCGCGCCGATCGGGACCGCGCCGGCGCCGACCGCGGCACTGAAAAGCCGCGGGAACGTAGCGAGCGCTTTGGCGGTGGCGGCGCCCGCCCGCGTGAACGGAGCGCCGAGCGAACCGGCGCTCGCGGTGACCGGCCCACGGGGCGTGGCAGCAAGCGTCCGGCGAGCAGCGAGCGGTCGGGTAGCTGGAGTAGCGAGCGCAAGGGAAGCCGGGCCAGCGAACGATCGAGCGCAAGCAGTAGCGACCGGCCGTCCGGACGCGGAGGGGAGCGGACGGGTGCAAGGAGCAGCGAGCGACCGGCTGGCCGCGGTACGGAAAGGCCGGGTTCACGAGGCAGCGCACGACCGGCCGGACGCGGTGCTGAGCGCTCAGGCTCCAGAAGCGGCGAACGTTCCGGTCCTCCGGCACGCCGTGATCGCAGCCAGGCCCCACGGGGGCGCCGGCCTGACTGATCCCTCACCATTCGATATCCCCACCGCGTG
>DATKDD010000403.1:0-9905 GCA_035512875.1 Gemmatimonadaceae bacterium
TCGCGACGGCATCCGATACGACGGCGGCGCGGACTCGTCCCTCGATGACCGGGAGCTCGATCGTGCCGAGCGAATCCCCTTCCATTGTCACGGCTATCCGCAGTCGCTCCACATTTCCGGTCGCGGGAAGATCGCCGATCGTTGCTCCGACTTCGACGTGCCCGGTCGCGATCAGCGAGAGCGCACGAGCCTCGCCGGTGATCTCGAGCATGTGGCGCTCGAATGCGAGGCGGGCCGTGCGTGGCAGAGTCTGATCGCCCGTTAGGCCTGCGAGCCGATCGAGCAGAGTGCCGAGAAGCCTGTCGAGATACAGCCAGCTTGCGGGAGACGTGAGCGTGGCCGGATCGGTGTGTGTCGCCGCGGCTCGCGCGATGATCGTTCCGACGTGCTCGGCGGCGCCAGGCGCCGTGCCGTCGGCAACGCCTTCGAAGAGCGAACGCGCGTCCGAACCACGAGCGATCTCGATGCCGGCCGGCCAGGCGAGGTGCGTCACCTGCGCATCGGTCAGCTCGTGGCTCGGCCGTCCGTTCGCGTAGTGGGGATGCGGATTCGGCACGTTAGGATCGGGCGCGTGACCGAGGGCAATCACCCCCAGTGCTTCCGCGGCGAGGCGCGATTGATCGCCGGTGATGGTCCCTTCGTGGATCCGGTACACAGCGAGAGGATCGCGGATCACGGCGAAGCGCGCGCCCGTGCGCGCGATCCGCTGCCAGAGTTGCCAATCCTGATGCACGATGCGGCGAACATCGAATCCGCCAACCGCGTCGACGCGCGCACGGTCGATGAGACAGGTGTGGATGGCGAACGCCGGGCGTCGGGCGAGAATCGGAAAGAGGTCGCCTTCACCGCGGCAGTATTCGCTTTCTATGGCGCGGCCAGCGCGCACGAGCGTCCATCCGCAGACTGCCGCGTCGGCCGCGGGCGATGAGTCGAGCACTGCCGCCAGGCGCTCCAGATGCTCCGGGAGGATCCAGTCATCGGCATCGAGAAACAGCACCCATCGGTGTCTGATGAGCGTGAGCCCGCGGTTGCGTGCCGCGGCGGCGCCGGCAGACTCCTGCCTTACGATCGAGATGCGCGGGTCGGATGCGGCGATGGCGGCGACGATGGCGGACGTGTCGTCGGTCGAGCCGTCGTCGACGACCACCGCCTCCCATTCCGTGAACCGCTGCGCTTGCAGAGAGGCCAGGGTCTCGGCGATGGTCGTGGCAGCGTTCAACGCCGGGATGACTACCGATACGGCGCCGACCCGGCGCGGCGCTGAGGGCGCGTCAGTCACGGCCGGGTTGCGCCCATTGGGTTGGACCGCAGCGACGCTATGGCGCGTGCCGCGGTGAGTGCGCGAACGAGCTCATAAGTTGGCGATCGCAGGTGCGCACCCCTCAGCGGTTCGCGGCCGGGATCGTCCAACAGGTGTCCCAGATGCATGTCGCCGATGCGCAGACCGAGGACGTCCGGCCGAGTCTCATCCAGCCGCCGCTCGAGAGTGGCCCAGTCCTGCTCGAGATCCACATCGAGCACGCGGCGCTCGGGAGGCTCCGCCGTTGCCGCCGCCACTCGCAGCGCCTCGAGCCCTGCCCAGCCGCCGCCAGCCGCGGCGGCGCCGCGCCAGTAGGCGAAGTACATTACGCCGCCCTGCATACGTCGCCAGGCGCGGCGCATCCGCAATGCCTCCAGCACATCGAGCAAGCGCTCGGCGATCCGTACGCCAAACCCGCCCAGGCGCGGCCAGTCGAACGCGACGCGCCTGACGAAATCTGCGCGTGGGTCGGGCGACCCGCGCGACAGCGGCAGCGACCGGAACGCCCAGGGATGGAGCCGCGCGATGGCGACATCGGCCGCACCCTCGTCCTTCTTCCGCCTGACGAGGCGGTCGCCGCTGCGGTTCTCGTGATGCCATCCGCCGCCGGCTTCGGAGAACACGAAGCTCGCGCGCCGTCTGACCAGCCGCAGCCCGAGCTCGAAGTCCTCACGGCAGCGGAGCGAGGAGTCGAACCCGCCAAGCAACTGCCAGAAATCCCGCGGCACGGAGAGCAGGCCGGTGAATACGTCGTCGTAGCCGAAGCGATGACCGGGCCGGCGCATTCGCTCGAATTGCTGCTCCCACCACGCCCATCCGGCCAGCTCGCGGAATCCCGCGTCGCGAGGGCGCGGGGCGCGCGGAGCGCCGATCACGACGAGCGGCCGGCCATCGTGGAGGCGCCGGTGCTCGCCGACCACATCACCGAACGGCTCGATGTCGTCGTCGATGAACAGGAGTACGTCCCCGCGCGCTTCGATTGCGCCCAGGTTCCGCGCGATGGCGGGTCCGCGCGACGGCTGTTGCTCGAGCACTCGTACGGGAAATGGCCAGCGTTCGGCAGCGACGGCGTGCGCCGTGTCGGGAGTACAGCCGTCGGCAACGACGAGCACCTCGCAAGGCGGCGTCGTACCGTCGTTGGCCAGTACGCGGATTAGCCTGACGAGTGACACTGGACGGTCGTGAGTCGGCACGATCACGGTGACGGTGCCGCGCCACTCCTTTGGCGTGGTGCTCACTGGCGTGCTCCGGGAGCCACGGTGGCAGGCCGCGTGCCCGCCACTGACGTCACGCGAAGCCGCCGTTTGGCTACGCGGTATGCGTGCGGCCCAGCGAGGCAGCCGCGCATCTCTCCGAGCACCAGATCCAGGGGCGGCGCGTCAGGGCGCTTCGCGAGCGATCGAAGGAGGTTCCTCAGCTGAGCGACGCCCCAGCCGAGCGCGATGCCGATCGCGCGGGGCTCACGACCTTCGAGCAGATGCTTCGTCAGCTGCGCGTATACCCCGGTTCCGTAGCCGCGCACCGTATCACGGAGGCCCTGCCAGTCACGCCGGTGCCGGTGATGGCTGATCGCGCCCGGTTCGTAGACAATGCAGTACCCCGCCAGAAGGATGCGGGTGAACATGTCGTGGTCGCCACCGGACTTGGTTGCCGTCCCCGCGTCCAGCGCTTCGTCGAATGGACCGATGAGGTCGAGAACCGATTTTCGCAGGGCCATGTTGACACCGGCACCGATCCGTCCGACCAGGAACGGATCGTGCGCCGCGCCGTCGAAGCGCCGCCTATCGAGTCCGCGGGAGAACGCATTGGTTCGCTCGAAGCACTCCTGAGCCGCCGTTTCCAGCTCCAGCGGCAGAGTCAGTCCGGTAACGCAGAGCGTACGAGGACCATCGAAGCCCCCGAGCAGCGCGCCGAGCCAGTGCGGGTCGGGCACGGCATCGTCGTCGCAGAACGCAACGATCTCACCACGCGCCTCGCGCAAGGCCCGATTGCGCGCGATGTCGAGGCCGGGGCGGTCCTCCCGCACATAACGCACACCCGGATGCCGGTCGACGACCAGGCGGGTGCCGTCGCCGCCGGATGCGTTGTCGATGACGAGTAGTTCCTGACCGGTGGAGGCCAGGGCGCGTAATGCCGTCAGGCACCTGTCGAGGTCTTCGGGCCGATCGCGGGTGCAAACGGCAACCGTTGCCGCGCGTCCTTCGAGGGACAGCGCCGCGGAGCAGCCGAGATTCTCGAGCGCCTCGAGGGACACGAGCCTCTCTCCGCCTTGCTCGGCCACCGCGGAGCGCAGCGCGCGGCCATCCACCCTCCCCCCGGTCACCGGGAGCGTGAACAACGCAACCGGCACGGCGCCGCGCCGAATGAGGATCAGCGCGGCGCCGTACGACTGAAGGCCGCCGATCTCGCGCGACGAATCGCTCGCGTCCAGCTGCAGCACGGCAGTCGCCATGAGTCGAAGCTCAGCGAGGCATCCGCGGCGTCGCGGAATCCTCGCGCGCCGTCAGCGTGAGGCGAGGGTTCATCTGAACGGGGCCGGTGAACTCGTCACCACCTCGCACGTCGATGTAGGCTATCGGGCCGGTGAAGCTGGAACGCCCAATCTGCTGATCCCACACGGCGGATTCGAGCATGTACACCCCGGCCGGCACGTTCAGCTGCAGCTCGGCGTCGATCTCGAAGGCACCGAGCGCAGGGAGCGTGCTGCCGAGCCGGTCGCTGCTCGTCTCGAAAACACACTCGCCCGTCTGCGCGGACCGGATGCGCAGAACGATCGTTTCCGGCTCGACCCAGCCGTCGGGTCTGACCGTGCAGTGCAGTATGGCGCGAATCACCTCGCCCGAGCGCACTTCTTCGGTGCCGCGCAACTCGAGGCCTTCGATGCGCACCGCGCCCTCGCCGGTCACCGCGTCGGGCGGCGGGGCCATGCCGTGCAGATAGGCGGTGATGCACTGCTGTGGACTGCCGTGCATGCGGACGCGGCCCCGATCGAGAAGCAGTGCGTGAGTGCATAGCGAAGCAACCGCCTCCAGCTGGTGCGACACGACGACGACCGGGATCCCCGAGCCGACCAGTTCCTTCACGCGCGTGAAGGCTTTCTGCTGAAACGACGCGTCTCCCACGCTCAGCACTTCGTCCACGATAAGGACATCGGGATCGAGGTGCGCGGCGATGGCGAAGCCGAGCCTGGCGTGCATTCCGCTCGAGTACCGCTTTACCGGCGTATCGATGAACAACGGAATTCCGGAGAATTCGACGATGCGATCGAACTTGCGCTCGGTCTCATGGCGCGGCATACCCATGATCGCGCCTTGCAGGAAGATGTTTTCGCGGCCGGTGAGATCGGGGTGGAATCCGGCTGCGACCTCGATGAGCGCGCCGACCCGGCCGGTCGCCCTGCATTGCCCGCGAGTGGGGCGGAGAATCCGCGTCAGCAGTTTGAGCGCAGTCGATTTTCCCGCGCCGTTCGGGCCGATGATCCCCAAGGCCTCGCCAGGCGCAACGGCAAAGCTCACATCGCGCAGCGCCCAGAACTCGCCGGACCAGAGTCCGTCATCCGGCGGCGTGCGGCCGGCGAGCCGGCGTACGAGGGCCGGAATCGCGTCACGCAGCCGATCGTGCACCTCGCCGTAGCGGAACTTCTTCCACACGTGCTCGAACACTACCCGCGACTCTGTGCGCGACGCGCTCACACATACTCCGCGAATTTGAATTCCGCGCGATGAAAAATGACGGAACTGAGCAGGAGGAGCACCACGCTCGCCCCGCCGCTCCACACGAGGAACCATGGAGTCCATATGAGCGTAGCGTCGGGGGCGACGAGCGGAACGGCAAGATCCTGTCCCGCCACGACGGCCAGCCGCAACCCTTCGAGCACCGGCGCCAGCGGATTCAGCATCACGATCCAGGTGTTATTTCCCCCGAACGCCGAGGCGTCGAAAAAGACGGGAGTGAAGAATATCCCGAAGCTGAGGATCAGCTGCACCAGGTGCCTCGCATCCCGGAAAAAGACGTTTGCGCAGCTGAAAAGGAGTGCCGCCGCAGTCGTAAGTACAATCAGCACGACGGTTAGGGGAATCAGCCAGAGCAGAGCCCAGCTCAGGCTGACACCAAAAAAGGGAAGGATTGCCATCAGCGCCACCGCGGCGATAGAGCCGTCGGCGATCTGGGTTGCAACAGAGGCCAGTGGCAACACGGCACGCGGAAAGTATACCTTGGTGACGAGCGACAAATTCGCCGTAATGCTTGCCGTGCCGAATCCGAGCGCACCTACGAAGAATGCCCATCCGACGCTCTTTACCGCGATCCCAGCCATGATGCCGCTGTCGAGTGGGGCGTTGGCCAGCCGCGTGAAGGCGATGCGCAGCACCCACCCCGACAGGATCACCACCAGTGGCATGATGATCGCCCATCCCACCCCCATCAGCGCCTGCTTATAGCGAATGCGCATATCGCGGCGAGTGAGCTGAAAGAGGAGCTCCCGGTGAGCGATCAGCTCACGCACGAGTTCGCTGAGATCGCCTAGAATGGAGGCACGGGTCTCGCTCACCTGATCCGGCTCGACGTCCCGCGGCAGAGGCGTGCCGTCAGAGTAAGGCGGCCCTTGACGTTTCGAGGGCACTGCTCGCGCGTTCGCGTCGCCGACGCTCATCCTTCAGAGCTACCTGTATATTGGATTGTGAGCGGTGCAATCAAGAAACGAATGCGTGAAAGGGGATCGCGCGCAACAGGTGCTCGCGGTGCATACCTGTCCCTTCGAGTATGGACCCCCATTTGTCGTTGGTGAGCGCACCGGCGCCGTCCCCCGCCGATACCTATCGCGTGGAAACGCTGCCGGTAATGACTCGCGGCGATGTCGTCGTTTACACAGCGCTCACTGTTGCCGCGTTCGCAGCGCTCGTAATCGCTGGCGCATACTGGTTCGCGCTTCCGGATCTCGCCGTGACGCCGGTTCCCTACCTGCTTGCGACCGTGATCCTGGTCTACCAGGTGACCGCCTGGCTGCTGCGATGGTTGGTGCTCCCGCGCATGCGGCGCCCGAACTCGCCGCCCCCTCCGCCTGTCGCGCGCGTTGCAGCCGCCACGACGATCGTGCCTGGCGCAGAGTCGCTGGAAATGCTCGACATCACTGTTCAAGCGCTGGTCGCCATGGATGGTGAGCACGATACATGGGTACTCGATGAGGGCGATGAACCGGCGGTCCGGGCGCTTTGTATCCGACACGGTGCGCACCATTTCTCGCGAAAGAACCGTCCCTCGCTTCGCACCCCCACTGGGAACCTCGCAAGCGGGACCAAGCACGGCAACTACAACGCCTGGCTCACCACGGTTGGTTACGAGCGGTATGATCTGCTCGTGTCGTTCGACCCCGATCACGTTCCCGAGCGCCACTACCTGACGAGCACCCTCGGCTACTTTCACGATCCCCAGATCGGATACGTGCAGGCGCCACAAGTGTTCTACAATCAGGAGGCCAGCTGGATAGCGCGCGGAGCCGCGGAAGAAACCTACGATTACTACTCCGCTCACCAGATGGCCAGCTACGGACTGGGCCACCCGATAGTGGTTGGCGCACACACGGCGCATCGCGTGGCGGCGCTGCGCGAGGCCGGAGGATTTGCCGCGCACGACGCGGACGATCTTCTCATCACGCTCCTCTATCGTTCCACCGGTTGGCGTGGGGTGTATGTTCCCAAAATTCTGGCGGCCGGCCTGACGCCAACGAGCTGGTCGACTTACATGGGCCAGCAGGCACGTTGGACCCGCTCGCTGATGGACATCAAGCTGCGGTCGCTTCCCGGCGTCGCGAGCCGGCTCCCGCCGATCGAGCGGCTCATCGGATTATTGCACGGGATCTTCTACGTGCGTTCACTTACAGTTCCACTTGCCTATTTCGTGCTGGCATGGCTGATCGGTACCCGTGGGCTGCCGGCGTTCGTGTCCGCCCTGTCACTCACCGTGGTCGCAGGTCTGGCAACTGTACTCACGGTCATCGGTCGGTTCAGGCAGCGGTTCTACCTCGATCCCGTGCGCGAGAGCGGATTTCACTGGCGGGCCATGTTGCTCCAGTTCGCCAAATGGCCAGCGCTCGTGCCCGCGGTCTGGCACGCAATCCGTGGCAAGCGGGTGGGGTACACTCTCACGCTGAAGGTCATGTCGCCGAGCGGCCGCCAGCTGGTGCTCTGGCCGCATGTTGCCGCCGCGGTGCTGTTGCTGGAGGCATGGCTGCTCGGCGCCCTCCTCGATCCGCCCATCTCTCCGATACGCAGCACGCTTTCGGCCACGGTGGTGCTGATGTCAGGGAGTCTCGCATGGAGCGAAAGCTGGGACTATCCGCCGGCGTTCGATCCGGCCCTGTACCCTCGCTATCGGGATTCACGGCTCGGCGGCGAAACGGCTGCCTAGCGACTACCAAGTGGCGCGCCATCGCTCCACCGCCGCACAGCCATCCGATTCGCCAGTGGCGGGCGGGCGTGCGTGCAACACGAGCAGCTCACCATCTCCGATGCGGGCATCGGTGAATTCGGAGCACAGCGCCGCCAGCGCCGGTCCAAGTACCCACTCTTCGATTTTCTGGTGTGGCAGAAAGATGGTCGTAGTCTGCGATTGGCGCAGGTACTCGGACAAGACCGCAGGTTCCATTGACATCGCCGGATACGCGGATACTACCTGGCGGCCGGTGAGATAGTAGAACGTGCCTTCCTTGGTGGTGAACACGCGCGCATCCCGCGGCAGCGTCAACGCCAGCGAGTCAACGACGGAGCGATAACGCCGCAGATCGCTACGGCAAGGCCAGCCGGGGTCTACCGCGAGAGCCCGGCAGCCCTCGGCTTCGCGCACCATTGACGCTACCCCCCTTGTTCCGCCCATGAGCGGAACGGCGGCCAGCGCCAGCGCGGGCACGATCGCCAGGCGCGGCATCAGCCGCCCGCCAATTTGCCAGGCACCGAGCAGCATAACGGCGATCAGCACCGGCAGCAACGGAACGACGAAACGCCCGATGACGTACGGCCAGATGACCAGAAGTAAGGCATACGCCGCAAGCACCAGGACGGCTGGCCGCCATCGGCGCATTGCCGTCGCCACTCCAGCGAGAAGGGCGGCGAGCATCCCCAGCAGCCACGCCGCATTGTCGACTACAGTGCCCGGGACTGTGGGTATGGCAAGGACCGTGGGAAGCGATCGGGTGAGATAGGCTGGCGTATTCCTCGCGACTCGCCGCACGAGCGTCCGTCCGAGAGAGACCGCCCGCGACAGGCTGCGGCTCTCGGATAGGGCGGCCTGCTCACCCCGATAGTCGCGCGGCAACTGGACAAACGCATCAGCGATGTAGGAGCGGCCGACGATCTTTTGTGGCGCGAGCACCGTCCAGCCGATCCACGGAACAATCGTCAGGGTGGCGACCAGCGTGAGCGCGAACGCCGCCTTCCACGCCCGTGCAAGAAGAAAGTGCGCGAGTATCCCGGCGACGATCGTCACGCCGGCCGAGCGCGTAAGTGCCGCGACGATCACGGCCGTTATGGCGATCCAGCGATGACGCGAGTCTGCCGACGGTCTGAGTGCCCACAGCGCCAACATGACCGCCGCCATGAAAAGTGGCTCGCTTTGCACGCGCGATGACGCGGCGACTAGCCACGGATTCAATGCAAGAACCGCCACCGCTACCACGGCCAGGGGAGCCGACCACCGCCGCATTACATCGAAGAGCAGCGCCAGCGCCGTGCACGAGAGGAGGATGTTGGCCGCGATCACCAGGCCGAGCGCGCCATCCGAGGGGGCGCCCAGCATCGCCAGAAAGGCGGGATATCCTGGAGGATACTGCGAATGAATCGGGCTGCCCACGTAGAACAGCTCTCGATAGTGTCCTTCGCGGAGAGCGCGGGCGAGCAGCAGGTAGACGGCGTCATCGTTGCCAGTGCCGAGATGCCGCGCGCGAACGATCCACGAAAGCACCGCGTGCATGACGATTGCCACGGCACCAGCCGCGGCGAACCGCCACTCATTGATGCGCGAGGCTTCGGAGTCGGGTGGCGCGAAAGCCGAGCTCATCCCCGAAGGTGCGGTTTTGCGCCTCGGCGGGCAATACCGCACCTGGCCACCGGCAGCCCAACTGTCGCACTCGCACTCACACGACCTGTTCCGTTCCGACCGATCCAGCAGAGGATTTGCCGACACATGCGTCCGCTCGAGCTGTTCCTGGGACGCCCGCTCCGGTGCTGAGGAGGATCACGGCGTGTCGAGGGGCATTGGCAACAGCTGCGAGGACCCGGTTGTCACGGACGAGATTCCTAACGTTCCCCGGTAGTTCCACCCCCAGCAGTATGCGGCGCCATACGCGGTGATTCCGCAGGCGTGGTTCCCGCCGACCGCGATCGAGCGGAAGCGATGGCCGCCGGCAACTTTGACAGGCACGGGGGAACTCGCGCCCGATCCGTCGCCGAGCTCACCATGAATGCCACCTCCCCAGCAATAGGCCTCATCTGCTTCCGTGAGGCCGCACGCGAAGGTTGTGCCGAGGCCGAACGTGTCATCGGAGGGACTGACCCGAAAACGCAATGCACCGAGCGGCGCCCCGACCGGGACTGGCGACTCCAGCAGCGCGGCG
>DATKDD010000404.1:0-7462 GCA_035512875.1 Gemmatimonadaceae bacterium
TCGGGTGCCTTCGGAGAGGACGTAAAAATGGCTGAAGCGAAGCGCCGGCGACGACGGTCGCGGCCCCTTGAGATCGGACCCGCTGAGGCGGATCGCGACATCCTCGACCAGTATTTTGCCGAGGTCAGCCGCTATCCGCTCTTGAACGCGGACCAGGAAAAGGAGCTGGCGCGCAAGATTCGGCGAGGCGATCAGCATGCGCTCGAGGAACTGGTCAAGCGCAACCTTCGGTTCGTCGTGTCAGTGGCCAAGAAGTACCAGAATCGCGGACTGCCGCTCATCGATCTCATCGGTGAGGGGAATGTTGGTCTGCTTACCGCCGCGCGGAAGTTCGATCCCGATCAGGGAGTGAAGTTCATCTCCTACGCCGTGTGGTGGATTCGTCAGGCGATCCTTTCGGCGCTCGCGCGCCAGGGACGAACCGTGCGCGTGCCACTCAATCGTACCGCCGATCTGTCGCGCGTGGTAAAGGCCTCCCAGCTGCTTCGCGAGAAGCTGGACCGCGAGCCGACGCCCGATGAGGTCATGGAGCTGACAGGCATTTCGCTCGAGATCGTCCAGGCGTTGCTCACGCTGAACACCGCCGATGTACGGCTCGATGCAGTGGTAGGGAAGGACAGCGACCGGTCGTTGATCGAGCGGTTCTCGATGGAGGAGGCACCGAACACCGAAGACGAGGTAATGCAGGGATTCCGCTCCTCGGAGCTGGATCGGGCGCTGGACACCCTTCCACCTCGGGATGCCAAGATCCTCAGGCTGTACTTTGGCCTGGAGAACGATCGCGAGCACACGCTCGACGAAATCGGAAAGATGCTTGGCGTCACGCGAGAGCGCGTTCGCCAGCTTCGCGACCGCGCACTCAAGCGGCTCCGCGAGGGACACATCGGGGACGTGTTGAGAGAGATAGCCGCGTGAGCTGAGCGAAGGACGGGAGTGGAGATGGAGAGATGCGAGGTGCGAGGAAAAGCGCGCCTCGCATTTTTCGTTTAGGTACTCGTCCGCTTCGCACTTCGCACTTCGCAGTTCGCACTTCACTCCTCGCAACTCGCATCTCTCATCTCAGAGCTTGGCATTTCGGTTACTTTTCCCCCCATGCCCTCCCGCCCCGTTCCTGAACTCCTTGCCCCAGCCGGATCACTCGATGCCGTGCGGGCAGCCGTGGCGAATGGCGCGGACGCCGTTTACCTGGGCGCGGAGCGCTTCAACGCCCGGGACGAGGGGGCTCAGCTTTCGCTCGGAGATCTCGAGCAGGCGGTCCAGCTTGCCCACGGACGGGGCGCGCGCATCTACCTCACGCTGAACACGCTGGTCAAGCCTCACGAACTGATCGATGCGCTCGAGCTGCTTGGCGAGGCGATCGATCGAGGAATCGACGCGGCGATCGTCCAGGATATTGGGCTGATTCGGTTGATCCATCGTGTGTTCCCGGGCTTCGAGCTCCACGGCTCCACTCAGATGACCGTGCACGACGCCACGGGCGCGACCCTCATGCACGAACTGGGGCTTCGCCGCGTGGTACTCGCGCGCGAGAATACGATCGAGGACGTCCGCGCCATTCACACCGGCGTTCCGGGGGTGGAGCTCGAGACCTTCGTGCACGGCGCGCTCTGTATCTCGTATTCCGGGCAGTGCTACATGTCCGGAATGATCTCTGAGCGCAGCGCGAATCGCGGCTCGTGCGCACAATCCTGTCGTAAGGATTACGCGCTCACCGACGATCGGACGGGGGCCACGCTCGACAGAGGCTATTTGATCTCGGCGCGCGATCTGGCGGCGGCGGACCACATCAGTGAGCTGGCTGATGCCGGTGTAGTGTGCCTCAAGGTGGAGGGCCGTAAGAAGCGTCCCGAATACGTCGCCACCGTTACCGAAGCCTACCGACACTACCTCGGCCGCCTATCGCGCGGTGAAGCGCTCGAGGGAGCGATCGATCGGCGTCCGGATCTCGTGCAGATCTACAGCCGGGGGTTCACCGGGGGGATGTTCGGCGGACGAGCCGGCCGTGACTACATCACGCGTGAGCAGCCTGATAATCGTGGAGTGCCGCTCGGCACCGTAGTCGCATTCGTGCGCGGTGAGGTTCACCTCGATCTGCGGGAGACCGTCGCAGTCGGCGATGGACTTGGCTTTGAGCCGCCGAGCGGAGGGGCCAGCATGGGGTTCACCCTGTCTTCGATCCGCACTCTCCGCACGAGCGGCGGAATCACACGCGTCGCCATTCCGACACGCGAACGCGTTCCCGTCGGCTGGAACGTATTGCGCACCTCACGCCGGGAGTTGTTGGAGCGCGCGCGAGCAACCTATGCGGGGCTCGAACGCCCCCTGCCTTCACGGCGCGTAAGGCTCGACTTCCGCATCTTCGGTTCGGCAGGAGGCCCGCTTCGGCTTGTGGCGAGCGCCGGAGGAGACAGCGTTACCGTGCTCGGCGAGATATCACTGGTTCCGGCACGCATGCATGGGCTGGACGACGCCAAATTGCGCGAGCAGCTCGGACGACTCGGCGAGACCCCCTTCGTGCTTGGAAGCGTTGATCCAGCGGGGCTGAGTGAAGGACTGTTCGTCCCAGTCAGCGAGTTGAACCGGCTGCGGCAGCAGGCAGTAGATGACCTAACGGTCAAGCGGGAATGGGCGGAGTCGACGCGTAAGGCGGAACGCCGGGCGGCGATCGAGGCGGCTGTGTCGGCAATTACGGCCGGGGGGCCCCCCCATGCTTCGCAATTTACGTCAAATGCTTCCGGCGTCCCGCACCATTCAACCGCCAGCGCAATCGATTTGCCGCCGTACACGCTCGCCGCCGAAGTCTCCTCCCTCGAGGACGCGCGTGCAGCACTCGATGCCGGCGCGATCGAGCTCGTCCTGGATGTATTTCTGCGACATCCGCTGCCACCCGTTTCGCGCGTGCGCGCACTGCTCGAAGAGGCCGCCGCCCGGCGCATCCCGCTCAGGCTTCGGTTGCCCACGATCGTACGCCCCGCCGAGCGGCAGCAGCTCGATAAATGGCTTGCGCTCGGAACATCACTGCAGACCGGACATCTCGGTCTCGTCGCCGAGTTGGCTCGGGCGGGAAGGGAAGTGGTCGCCGACTACGCCGTCAATGCCTTCAACTCCCACACCGCCGCCGAGCTGTTCGCGCTCGGTGCATGCCGCGTCACCCTGTCGATCGAGCTCACAACCGATGAACTGGCCGCCACAGCCGCGCCCTTTGCCGGACGCGGGCTGGAGGTGGTTACGTACGGCCGCCCGGAAGGGATGACGATCGAGCATTGCGTTCTCTCCGCCGCCTTTGACCGGGAGCCCGCTACCTGCCGCGATCTCTGCGTCGGCAAACACCCGCTGGTGTCCCTGACCGATCCGGCTGGCTACACCTTTTCAGTCGCTACAGACACGGACTGCCGAAACCGGTTGCTCCACTCGCGCCCAATCGAGGGCTCCGAGTTCCTGCCCGCCCTCTGGAGCGCGGGGCTGCGCCACTATCGGCTGCTGTTCAATCTGCCCGGTGATCCCGTCGGCGACATCGTAGCCGCCTACCGCGCAGCGCTCGACGCGCTGCAAACTGGCACGACATACGACACGGGCCGGGCCCGCGCACTCGTGGGTAGCGCGTTCACACGCGGTCATTTCGTGCGCGCGGTTTAAGGCGACGGAAGGCGGCGTTCTGGTAACGACCTCCGGCCGCAGCGGCGCAATGCTCGCGTAATGGCGACTATCGAAGACGCACGCTCCGCGCTGCAGCAGCACTTTGGCTACCCGGCGTTCCGCGCAGGGCAGGAGCGCGCTGTCGCCGCTGTCCTGGCCGGCCGCGATACACTGGTCGTACTGCCTACCGGCGGCGGAAAGTCGTTATGCTACCAGGTTCCCGCGCTGCTCCTCCCTGGGCTCACCGTCGTAATATCGCCGCTCATCTCGCTCATGAAGGATCAGGTGGACGCGTTGACGAAACGCGGACTGCCCGCCGCTTTCATCAACTCCACACTTTCCTCCGCCGAGGTTTCGAACCGGCTCGGTCGTGCTCAGCGCGGGGAGCTCAAGCTGCTGTACGTCGCGCCGGAGCGTTTCGACGCCGGCGGCGCCGCCGAACGGCTGAAGGCGATCGGAGTGAGCCTGCTGGCTGTGGATGAGGCGCATTGCATCAGCGAGTGGGGACACGACTTCCGTCCGAGCTACACACGCATCGGCAGCGTGCGCGAACGTCTGGGCATGCCTCCCACCATCGCGCTCACCGCTACCGCCACGCCTCACGTAAGGCGTGATGTCGTGGAGCAGTTGCGGCTGCACAATCCCGAAGTCGTGATTACCGGTTTCGACCGCACCAACCTGCGGTATCACGTCGTGGGCGTTCGCAGCGATGATGACAAGGATCGTGCGCTCATCGAAACCCTGCGCCGCATTGAGGGGCTCTCCATTGTGTACGCCTCTACGCGACGGGCGGTCGAGCGTATCGCTCAGACGCTGGCGAAGAGCCGTGTCGGCGGAGCAATGGCATATCATGCGGGGCTCGACGACGCGCGTCGCAAGGACGTGCAGGACGGCTTCATGAAGGAGTCCGCACGCGTCATCGTTGCCACCAACGCGTTCGGGATGGGCATCGACAAGTCCAACGTGCGACTCGTCGTGCACCACGCCATGCCCGGAACGCTCGAGGCGTACTATCAGGAGGCCGGCCGCGCCGGACGCGACGGCGGCATGTCCGATTGCGTTCTACTTCACGCATTTCGCGACCGGTTCACGCATGAGTATTTCATCAAGGGCGCAAACCCGGAGCGCGAAACGGTCGAGCGTGTGTTCAGAGCGATCCTCAAGAGCTCAACGAACGGACTGGTAACCGCTGATCGTGCGACGCTGGCATCCATCGCGGGGAACGGCCTGACTGAGCGCGACGTTCAATCCTCCATTCGCGTACTCGCTGAGGTCGATGTGATTCGCGAGGAGTCGCCCGTCGCTCGGCTGGAGGTTACGCTCCTCGCCACGCCCGCGCGGATAAAGCGCGAGCTCGATACCGATGATCAACTCGCCGAACGCGATCTGCTCCGCGCGCTCTGGCGCGTGGCTGGCGAGCAGCTGTATTCGGGCGCGCTCATCGATCCCGACGGACTGCCTCCCGGCTTTGGTGGAGCCCATTCGGTTACCACGCTGCTGGAGCGGCTGAGCGCGCGACAATTCGTGTCGGTGAGCCGTGGAGGCGGCGGTCTGCGGCTGCTCGCGCCCAAGCTTCCAGTGCGGGATCTTCCGGTGGATTGGCGGAGACTTGACCGCCGTCGTGAAGCCGATCTGGCAAAGCTCGATGCCATGCAGCGTTACGCCTACGCGAAGAGTTGCCGCCGGGCCTTCGTCCTTCGATATTTCGGGGACGCAGCAGCCAAGCCTCGCTGCGATGGATGCGACCGCTGTGTGGGGGCCACCCTTGGTTCGGCCACTGCCCCTCGCGCGGATCGGGGGAAAGAGCGCACAAGGCGGTCAAAGAAGCGGCCGGTGATCGACTCGGCGGCAGATGCCGATCCCGAGCTGGCTGCGGAGCTTCGGGAGCTGCGATCGCGGTTGGCGCGAGACGGCAAAGTGCCGGCGTACGTCGTGTTTCCGGATCGGACCCTTGCCGCCCTGGCTGCAGAGGCGCCCCGGACGCGCGAGTCGCTGGCTGCGCTGCACGGCATGGGACCCTCGCGGGTCGAAAAGTACGGCGAGCAACTGCTCGCGCTCATCAAGCGGGCAACCGCCAGGGCATAACGAATGGATGACTCGCTGTACTTTTCCGATCAACAGCTGGCAGTTCGCAATCTCGTGCGGGACTTCGCGCGTGAAGAAGTCGCCCCCGTAGCCGCCAGGCTCGATGCCGATGCGACGTTTCCCTGGGACAATGTCAAGAAGATGGGCGAGCTGGGCCTGCTCGGCATGCCGTGGCCCGAGTCGCTGGGGGGAGCCGGGCTCGATCTGCTGAGCTATGTCATCGCCATCCACGAGATGGCCAAAGTCGATGCATCGCACGCGATCACCATCTCCGCGCACACCACGCTCGGCACCTCGCCGATCGTCAATTTCGGCAACCAGGCGCAGAAAGAACGCTACGTGCCGCTGCTGGCGTCGGGCCGGGTGCTCGGCGGATTCGGACTTACCGAGCCTGGAGCGGGAAGCGATGCCGCCGGCACACGCACGACCGCCGTGCGCAAGAACGGGCACTATGTGCTGAACGGCAGCAAGATCTTCATTACCCACGCCGGGGTCGGTGAGATCTTCGTCGTGACCGCGGTTACCGAGCCGGGGCAAGGCTCGAAAGGCATCACCAGCTTCATCCTCACCAAGGAAACGTGCGATCTCGGCCGCGCTCGTGAGGTGGGCATCGGCCACGAGCCGTCGCTCGCCGCCATGCGGGGCTTCAGCGCCGGGCGCAAGGAAGACAAGCTCGGCTGGCGCGCCTCGGATACGCGCACCCTCGTCATGGAAGATGTCGAGGTACCGGTGGAAAACCGGCTCGGCGATGAGGGGTTTGGTTTCGTCAACTTCATGCGCACACTCGATTCTGGACGTATCGGGCTGGCCGCACTGTCGCTCGGGCTCGCCGAGGGTGCCTTCGAAGAGGCGACCCGTTATGCTACGCAGCGCCGCCAGTTCGGCCAGGCAATCGCCGAGTTTCAAGGCGTGCAGTTTCCCCTCGCCGATATGGCAACGGAGATCGAGGCCGGCACGCACTTGCTGTATCACGCGACCTGGCTGGCGGCCAACGGCAAGCCGTTCAGTCGTGAGGCGGCGATCGCCAAGCTCTACTGCTCCGAGCTGGCAATGCGCACGACCATCAAGGCGATCCAGATTCACGGGGGGTACGGGTACACAAAGGAGTATCCCGTGGAGCGCATGATGCGCGACGCCAAGATCTGCGAGATCGGTGAAGGCACCTCCGAGATCCAGCGAATCGTCATTGCGCGGCACGTTTTGCGGGAGCTCGCCGATTGAGCTACGCCGCCGTCGCGCAGCGAGTGCGCATCCCGATGGGCTTCCTGCTGGCCGCCTTCTATCTGGTATTCGCCCGCCCTACGCCTCTGACGCTCATCGTCGGTGCCGCAGTTGCGCTGGCCGGCGTACTGTTCCGAGCCTGGGCGGCGGGACACATCGTGAAGAATCACGAGTTGGCGACAACGGGGCCGTATGCCCACACGCGCAACCCGCTTTACTTCGGAAGTTTTCTCATAGCTGCCGGCTTCGCCATCGCGGCGCATTGGGCGTTTCTGCTGCCTGTATTGGCGTTCTTCGTCTTCATCTACGCGCCGGTCATCGAGCGCGAGCGCGAACACATCCGCTCCCGCTTTCCCGACGCATTCAGCGAATACGAGCGCAACGTCCCGCCATTCCTGCCGCGGCCCGTGCCCTGGCGCACCGCGTCGACTCCAGGAATGCGGAGCCACTTCGATTTTTCGCTGTACCTGCGGCATCGCGAGTGGCAGGCCGCCCTGGCGTTCGTCGTGGTCATTGCCTT
>DATKDD010000405.1:0-7222 GCA_035512875.1 Gemmatimonadaceae bacterium
GTGCGCGTCATCATGGTAACGGCGCTGGGAGAGTGGGAAGACAAGCGTGAGGCGCTGCGCACCGGCGCCGACGACTACGTGACCAAGCCGATCGATCTCGCGGCACTGGGCGAGCGAGTTGAGAGCAACCTAGCTATCGTCTTCGGGGAGCGTTAATACCGCAATGACTGCGGGTATCGTTCTCACGGACAGTACGGACGAGATAGATGGGGCGATCGCTACCATCGCCGGCTGGTCCTTGGTGCGTCGGTCGCCCGGAGAGTTATGCGCCGGGATCGACGAGTTACCTGACTTGCGGGGGGTGCTGGTCACGACTCCTGATCCAGCGATTCAGCGGGCCGCGGTGGAGCATGCCCACGCGCGCGGTGTGGCGGTGGTAATGGCGTGCGCGGATGCGGCGTGCAGAAGGCGCGCTGTGGAGCTGGGGGCCGACGAATGGTATCGCAGCGCCGCGGCCAGTGATGAGGAGATCGCCTGGCGCCTGCAGGCGGCCACCTTGCGGGTCGCGCCCGTCGGTGCGTCGCTCGCCAATCGTGTTCGACGTGAGTCCTATGAGGACATGCTGTTCGATACGCTGACCGGACTGCCCACCATTCCGGTCATGATCGAGCGCACGCGAGCGGAGTTCAAGGCGAATACGAAGCTCATCGTGCTGTACTTGCACTTCGTGCGCTATAGCAAGATCGAGGAGATCTACGGCTGGGAAAAGCTCGACGATGTGCTGGAAACGACGGCGACGTCGGTGCGCGAGTACCTCGACTCTCACCGCCTGCGTGCGACGCGGATGATGGTGAGCTACGCGAACGATGATGATTTCGTATTCTTCCACGTGCCCACTCCCGAGAGCGGCGGTGAATCCGAACAGGCGCTCACGGATCTGACTGGCCGTGTACGGGACTTCGTGATCGAGCAGCTGGAGCAGACACACGGCGAGGAGATCGCCGCGCTCGTCGATGTCTACGTCGGCAGCGCTCATGCCTATTACGATCCGAAGATCCGGCTCGAGCGGCTCATCTACCGTGCGATTCGCGAAGCGGCCAATGATGCGCGGAGCGTCGAGGAACGCGAGCGGCTGAGCAAGATCTCCGATCTGCGGCGTACGCTTCGTGAAGGGTCGGTTTACGTGGACTACCATCCGATCGTGCGGACGGACAGCGGCGAGGTGTTCGGATACGAGGCACTGGCGCGAGGACAGATGCGTCGGCTTCGCAGCCCGGAAGTGATGTTCGAGGTCGCGGCAGAAGTCGATCTGGTCTGGGAGCTGAGCCGATTGTGTCGCACACGGGCCATCGAAGGGATGGCGACGCGGCTACAGCCTAACGAGCTGCTGTTCCTCAACGTCGACCCGCACGACTTCGCCGACCCGCTGCTGGAAGGCATTCCGGTTCCCGACCCATCGCGCGTGGTCATCGAGATCACCGAGCGGACGGCGATCCGGGATTACCCGGCGATGCGTGCGCGGCTGGCGCGTTTTCGCGAGCGCGGCTTTCGCATCGCGGTCGACGACGCCGGCGCCGGGTATGCCGGACTCGGTTCGATCGCCAACCTCGAGCCGGATTTCATCAAGCTCGACATATCGCTGATCAGCCTCATCGACACCAACTTCCTCAAGCAGAATCTGGTCGAGACGCTGGTGCGGTTCTCCGAGGAGCACGGCGCGCTGGTGATCGCCGAGGGGGTGGAGCGGCATGAAGAGCTCGAGACGCTCAAGCGTCTTGGCGTGCAGCTGGTGCAGGGCTTCCTGCTGCACAGGGCGCCGCGTCCCGACGCCATGCACATGCTCACGGCCGAAGAGATGCGCGCCTCCGACGGGCGCGCCAAAACTTGAGTGGAACGTTGGGGTCGCAAGTACAGAGGGTGAGGTCAACAGCATTTTTACCGCAGAGGACGCAGAGGAGCGCAGAGGACCGCAGGAGGTCTTCGCATGCGGTTCGCTCAATGCGCGAGTGAACAAAGTCGTTCTCTTTTCTTCTCTGACGTCCTCTGCGTCCCTCTGCGTCCTCTGCGGTAAAAGAATGCGAAGCCTCGAGCTACAGCGATGCCACTAGCGCGCCGCAGCCGCTCAAAGCTTGCCGCTACTTCGCTGCCAGGGCGCCGTCTCGCTGTTTTCCTGTGTGCGAGCCTGGCCGCGTGCTAGCGTAGGCCAAGCAGCCGCTCCACCAGCGCGGTCGATCGCTCACTTGCACCCAGCCCCGCGCGAACGACTTCACGCGCGCCGTTGCCGGCCTGCGTTCGCGAAACGGTACCGGCCAGCCATTCGCTCGCATCCATGGCAAATCCGCCGGCGTTCTCGACCGCCCTGGCACCGCCTGCGCCTAACAAAATTCTGGCGTCCCGGCTGTCGTGGCGCGGGCCAAGCAGCACCGGCACGCCGAACGCCGCCGGCTCGAGTACGGAATGAAGCCCCGCGGCGTGAAATCCGCCGCCCACGTATGCCACGTCAGCCAGCGCGTAGAGCTCGCCGAGCACGCCCGTGAGGTCGACCAGCAGAACGTCCCATGTATCGTCAGGCGCCTCGCTCAAACGTCGCATCCGTAGTCCGGCCTCGCGTGCCCACCGGGCGAGCGGAGCGAGGTGCTCCTCGGAGGGTTCGTGCGGCACCAGAATCAGCCGCGCTTCGCCGAGCCCGGCACGGATCCGTTCCCACGCCGGGAGTAGCACGCGCTCATCGGCCGGCCAGGTTGAGCCGGCAACGAGCGTAGGACGCGACGACCGCAATGGGAGAAGCAGCGGATTGTCGTCCACGACCGCGACTGCGCGGGCCCAAACCTGGTCATAGCGCGTGTCACCGGTTACTTGCGCTACCTCCGGCCGTACGCCTAACGCCACCAGGCGCTCGGCGTCGGCCGGGTCTATGGCACCCACCGCATCGAGCCGGGCGTAGGCTTCGCGAAGGAGCGCGACAGCCAGCGGTCCTCGCCGTCCCGATCCTTCGGCGAGAGTGGCGCTGATCATCCCGAGCCGCACCCCCCTGCGGTCTGCTTCGCGGGCGAGCGCCGGCCAAAGGTCCAGCTTGCTGAACACCAGCGCCGTGGGTCGCCACGCGGCGAGAATGGCGCGCGCGTCGCCGGCGGTGTCGAACGGCAGGTAATCGTGTACGTCGACCGGGAGAGACGAGGCGAAGGTGGCCGCGCTCGGTGAGAAGTGCGTGTAGGCGAGCTGGAGCGTAGGATGCCTTACGCGAAGCTGCTCGAGAACCGGGCGTGCCTGCAGTCCTTCGCCCACCGATGGCGCATGCATCCAGAGCAGCGGGCGCGATTCATCGCGATGCGCGGCGCCCCAGGCGCGAAAGCGCTCGCGGATGCCGCGCCGGGCAGCGAGCGAGCGGGTGAACTTGCGATCGCCGGCGGGGACCACCGCTGCGGCAGCGCGCGCAATTGCGCCGGATATATGGTAGAGCAGCCAGTGCCTGCGGGGCGCAACGGGCGGAGTGCGCCCGGCTGCCGGCGGCTGCGAAGCTCCTTCGCTAGGGTGCACGCACCGCGAGCAGGGAGTCAATCACCTGCCGCATCGCCTCGAACGGATAGGCGCCAGAGAGCATCACGCCGCCAATGAGAAAGGTCGGCGTGGACTGGACTCCCGCCTCCACGGCACGAGCGGCATCGGCTTGCACGAGCGGGACCATGAGGTCTTCGTCGGCGCAGGAGCGCATCGCCGCCGCATCGACTCCCCGCTGCGTGGCCAGGGCGGCGAACACCGGCCACGGATTGGATAGCGGACTCCATTCCTGCTGCGCCTTGAACAACGCGTCATGCATCTCCCAGAACTTGCCCTGCAGTCCGGCGCACATCGCCGCCTCCGCCGCCGGCATCGCGTTCGCATGATTGGGCAGCGGCAGGTTGAGATAGGCAAATCTCGCCTTGCCGGTCCTCACGTATGTCTGCATTACGCGGTCGAACGAGGAGTCATGCCACATTTGGCAATACGGGCACTGAAAGTCGCTTATCTCGACGATCCAGAGTGGAGCATCCGGGATCCCCGTTATGCGCGCAGAGTCGGCGATCGCGTGCGCCAGGGAATCGCCGATGGCGGAATCGGGAGCGGACACCGCCGCTGTCTCTCCGGCGTCAGGTGCTTGACGCGCTCCCTCCGATGGAGTGCAGGCCAAGCTGGCGGCCAGCACGGCGAGCACCGCGACATCGAGGCGCGCGCTCACTGAAACTCGGATTCGATACGCCGCACCGAATTGGTGCTGCGATCCAGGACGTAGGTGAAGGAGCCGAACGACGCGACGGCCACCGTGAAGCCCAGTTCGCGGGCCAGCCCGAGCACTCTCAGCTCACCGCCGCTCACCTCGAGCACGTACAGTCCTTCCGGACCGGCTGCGACGAACAGCCGTGCGCCGGCGAGGCTCAGATCGTATGCGAATCGCGCTCCGGCCCATGCACCGGTCTGGCGCAGCGCGGTCAGGTCGGTGGCGTCGAACATCATGACGCCTTGCTCACCGAGCGCAACCGCAATGCGGTTCTGTTCCAGGGCAAGAGCGCGGCCCTGGACGAGCGGAAACGCGGCGAGTTTCTCGAGCGAATCGCCGGCGATGCGAAGCGTGACCACAGCGCTGTCGGTGAGCGCCCAGAGAATGTTGCGGGCCAGATCCACCTCAAGGTCACGCACGCGGGCTCCGACGTCGACGCCGGGCCACAGCCGCGAGGTGTCAGCCGAGAGCGGAGCAGATTCGACCATCGATCCGCCGCCGAGAAAGACGCGGTCGACCGTCGTGACGGTGGCGCCGATCTCTCCTGGCCTCACCAGCGTTCCCGGCCCCTGAGTCGGTGGGAAAAGATACAGCCCCGTCACCGACCCTAACGCCAATGCACCCGGCTGAGCGAGATCGAGCGCGGCGATGCCGCGCACGCCGGCCGCGCGCCGGCCATCGGCGCGAAGAGCGGACGGAGTGCTGCGGAACATCTGCACGCCGGCGGAGCCGCCGACCGCCACCCGGTCATCCTCGACGGAGAGTACGGTAGCATCGCCGGAGAGCCCTGCGGAGATGCTTCGCGGGTCGAGCGGCGCGCCGCCGCGGTAGCGCAGCGCGTGCAAGTCATCGAACTCGCGGCCGATCATGTAGCCGATCAACGAACCGGCGATCACCGTGACCGCCACGACGCAACTCGGATCGCCGCAGTTACCAGGTTGCTGCTGCCCCTGAAACGCGATGTAGGATCCCCCAACGGCGGTGCCGAGCGCCGCGCCCAGCAACGAGAAAAGATACCGCCGGGGAAAGCGGCTTCCCTGCGCGGGCTCCTGCGCCTCGAGTACCGGCGTGAGCGCCGTCGCGGCGAGCGCGATACAGAGTATGGCTCTCCTCATCGTATGGCGCGCCTCATCGAGCGCGCACCTGCAGAACGCGTTCGCTGGTGGCTGACGTCCGCGCGACCAGATCGGTCACCGTGATTTCCAGTGTGTACGTGCCCGGCGGGGCCGAGCCCAGTCCAAGGGCAAGATATGCGGGCGCGCGTTCGATCGCGCCGGCGGCGACGGCGCGTTCGTAGGTCAGCGAAACGTGGTCATCGCCCTTTGCGGTTAGGCCGATGGCGTCGACGATACTTCCGAGGAACACTTCAATGCCGCCTTCCCGATGCATCTGATCGACGCGCAGGTTCAGATCGACGCGGACCCGGCCGACGCCCGTCGAATCCGCGACCAGGCCATAGCTCTCCCAGTAGAGGTGGATCGTGTCGCCCGGGGCGAAAGTCAGGCGGCCAGCCGGAAGGATGAGCAGATCGTCGCGAGACAGCGGCTCCTCGCCCCCGCTCTTGAGCCCAATGCTTCGCGCGACGAGAATGTCCGACAATTGATGCGAGCCAGGCGTGAATGGCGTGACTGGCATCGATGCCAGCCCGCGTGCATTGCGGCCGCTGATCGGCTGGCGGGCCTCGACACGGTAGAGATATTCGCCGGGAGCGACGGTGCGGCGCCACGACCGCGAGCGCACCGCGTCCGGGTTGTCGGCCGCCAGCCTGACGAGCGCGGTATCGCGATCGGCGACCAGTGTGCGGCGGCGGCCGTCGGTGAGGAAAAATCCGGTTTCGAGCGACGCTTCGCGAACGTCGGTGTTGCGAAGCATCGCCGCCGTCGGCACATCGGCAAAAATGGACACATCGACCAGGCCCGGCTCGTCGTCGCGGAAGCGGGCGACCTGCACCCCAATCGAGTCGACTGGAAAGCGGGCTTCGATGTTGGCGAAGGACACCGGCGCGAGGTAGCGCGCGTTGCGCGCGTATGCCCGGAAATCTCCGGCGAAGCGTGCGGAGTTCATCGCCGGCGGTCCTACGAAAACGAAGCGCAGCTTGTTGTCGGGATAGTACCAGACGGTGGTGACCTTGGCGATCGCCTCGGGAGTCATCCCCTGCTGGGTTTCGGGAGCGAGGGTGCCGATCATCGGTGGCGGACCGTAGCGCATGTAAATGTCGCCGCGATCGGTATGCCAGCCGCGAATCCCGAACTCGGCCGAGGTGTACCGGAGGTCGGCGTACGTCAGGCGGGAGAGGAACTCGACGCGCGCCTCATTGACCGGCGTGAGGCGGAGCGGGTCGAGCAACCCCCAGTACAGCGCATCGAACTCGGCGCGCGCGGAATCACCTAACGCGGCATACTGCGAAGCATCGGTCCGCCGAAGCACGTGCACCAGGCTCAACATGTCCTCGCGCTCCGCCTGCGCAAGGAGGGGGAGCGCGAGGTCGAACAGCCGGCCGGCTTCGGCGTCCCGGTCGAGCCGGTGCAGCGCGAGCGCTTGCGCCATGAGCAGGCGCGGCTCGTTGGGCGACGCGCTGCGGAGCGCAAGTGCCACCGCAGCCATCTCCTCGTAGCGCAGCCCATCGTGGAGCAGCCCCAGCAGGCCGACGGCGGCACCGAGGTGCGTGGAATCCGCCTCGAGGGCAATACGGAAGTGCTCTTCTGCCTTACGATAGTCCAACTCGCCGGCATTCTCGATCGGCACCGACCACGACGTGAAGAAATCGTTCGTGTAGTGCCAGTCCTCGACGGCCACGTCGGGATCGAAGGTGCGAACGCTCGAGGTAAGGAGCCGCCGGTTGGCCATGGTTACGTAGCGACGCTCGTGAATCAGGCCGAGCTCCCAACGCACATCGGCGAGCACGCGCGCGTCGCCTCGCTTTTCGGCGGCCTCGAGGGCGCGCCGGAACAGGCGCTGCGCATCGAGACGCAGGAACGGCGTCTTGAGCCGAATCCGGCCGAGCTCTACCAGGTAGAGAGGATTGCC
>DATKDD010000406.1:0-4499 GCA_035512875.1 Gemmatimonadaceae bacterium
GTGAAGCTCGGAAGGGGCATCGACGCGAACAGGAGCATAACCGATGAGACCGACAATTTCGCGCCGACGGATCAGATCCACGTGGCGGTCGAAACCACCGGCTCCGCAGCGAGCGCGACACTCACCGCACGCTGGACCTACGAGGACGGCCAGGTCGTGGACGAGACCACGCGCTCGATAGCGCCGACGGGCCGCACCTTCACCGAATTTCACATCGGTCAGGCGACAGGGCTACCGAGTGGTGACTACAAGGTGACGATCCTGCTCAACGGGACCGAAGTCGAGACGAAGGATTTCGTGGTAGACTGACGTTCATTGCTTGGCCGTCAGCAGGTGATGGTGAAGTACACACGCGGGGCGTTCCGGATGTCCGGACGCCCCGCGGAACATTTGCTAGACAGGTTCAAGAAGCGGTGTGGCGCCACCGGAAGGATACTTCCGGCACCGGTACATCGCCGGTGCGCCTCGACTCGGGCTTTGCCTGTTGTCCAACCGAAGGATTGCGCGCTGGCCTTCGCAACGCCTCGCGACTATCCTGCCTGACCGCCGCGAGCACCGGCGGCATGAGGAACAGATCGACGAGCTCGGGTTCGAAACGGGTACCCCGGCCGGCGGCGATGTACTCCTCCGCGGCGTTCCGCGGGGCCGCGTCGCGATAGGGACGCCGATGGGTGAGCGCGTCGAATACGTCCACGATCGAGACGATACGCGCCTCGATGGGAATCTGCGAGCCGGCCAACCCATCCGGATAGCCTTTGCCGTCCCACCTCTCGTGATGACCTCGAACACCGGCGGGCAGCTCCGGATAAAAGCGGGCCAGTGGCGCAACCACCAATTCACCTCGTGCCGGATGAGTGCGAATCGTTCGGCGCTCGGCGTTGGTCAGGCCATCGCCTTTTTGGACGATGTCGAGCAACGCCTGGTGGATCTTGCCGATGTCGTGGAAGATGGCCACTCGCTCGACTCGCAGCAGCAGCATCGCATCGCCGTCCGCGAACTCGGCTAGTGTGCGCGCCGCCGCCGCCACCCGCCGCGCGTGCCGACCCGTATCCGGATCGTTGGCATCGATGGCGTTGAGCAGCGATTCGAGCGCCGCCGCGGCAAGCCGCTCGGCAACACGCCGCCGCCACGGCTCGGAATTCAGGGGGTGCAATCCGCTCATTGATCGCGTCTGGACTTCTGTGCGTTGCATCCATGCCTCACGACGATCACGGTTCCGCTTTGTCGGGGTATTCGGGACGCTTCACCGGCTTCGGCGGATGCTTCTTCAACTCCTCCATCACTACCGCGATCGCCCGTTCGAGTTGCGGATCGCGGCCGGCGATCACATCGGCGGGCGTCTGATCGATCTCGATGTCGGGCGGGACGCCTTCGTTTTCCACGACCCAACCGCCATCCGGCGTCCAGATCGCGAAGTTAGGCGCCGTGATCTGGCCGCCATCCATCAGCACCGGAAAGCCGAGTATGCCGACCAGCCCGCCCCAGGTGCGCTTGCCTATCAGCGGACCCAATTCGAGGTTGCGGAACATCCATGGGAGCATGTCCCCTCCGGAGCCGGCCGTCTCGTCGATGAGCATCACCTTGGGCCCCTGAATCGCCGCCGTCGGCGTGCGCAGGTCGTCGCCGTAGCGCATTGCCCAGTAGCTGATCTGCGGACGCCGCAGAATGTCAATGTAGTAATCCGCGAAGCTCCCGCCGCCATTGAATCGCTCATCGACGATGATGGCGTCCTTGTGCGCCTGAGGATAAAAGTAGCGCTTGAAGTACTCGTGACCCGCGCCGCCGGTATTCGGCACGTAAACGTACGCCACTCGACCGGCGGTCGCCGAATCGACTTTGCGAAGATTGCCCTCCACCCACGCCCGGTTGCGCAGCGCGCTCTCGTTGGCGATCGGCACGACCTGCACCGTGCGCGCGCCTCGCCCGTCGGCGTTCGGCCCGATCCGCACATCCACGATCTTCCCGGCGGTGTTCTCGAACGCCGCATGGATACTCGTGGGCGCGCGCAGCTCCACGCCATTCACCGCGAGAACGTACTCGCCGGCGCGGGCATTAACCCCCGGCTCGGTGAGCGGCGCGCGCAGGCTCGGGTTCCAGTTCAGCCCGCCATAGACCTTTGTTATGCGATAACGATCGCGGTCCACCACGTAGTCGGCACCGAGCAGCCCGCCAGGAACGGAGGCCGGCGGATCGAGGCGGTCGCCGCCGCCGCCACGGTGATGGCCCACGCTCAACTCGCTCATCATCCACTGGATGACGCGATTCACATCCGCCCTGGTAGCCGCGTGTGGCAGGAATTGAGAGTAGGTGGTCTTGTTTGCGGTCCAGTCGACCCCATGCATGTTGGGGGCGTAGAAATAGTCGCGATTGATCCGCCACGCCTCGTCGAAGATCTGCGCCCACTCGGCTCGCGGATCGATTCGCACTTCGATATCCGCCACGGCCAGGCGGCCTTCGTTGGGCGCCACCTTGGCCACCGGAGAGATGAAGAAGTTCTGTTCCTGAACGTAGAGCAGCTTCTTTCCGTCCCCGGAGATCACGTAGCCGTCGGCGTTCGGTACGAGCACCTCGTCCTTGCGCTTGGACAAGTCGTAATGGTGGAGCGCCGCGCGCCCATCGGTTCGCCGGCGGTAGTAGATGTGTCCGGCCTCGCCGGTCTGAAGATCGGAGAGATCCGCCGGTGGAATCGGGAGAGCCAGAATCCGGTACTCGATGCCATCGAAGTCGACGCGCGTGGCGGTGCTCACACCGCGGGGCGGAGCCGAAGGTGTGAGACGGACGCCGGCGGCACGAGCGGTGTCCGCTCGGGTCGTGTCGCGACCTGACGAGTCACGGGCGCCGGCGGGCCCCTCTTCGTCGCTTTCCCTGGCAAGCGGATTGGGCAGTTCGCTGCTGAGAACTATCGCGTAGATCGTGCGCGTGCGCCGGAAGTCTGCATTGGCCTGGGAAAACCAGTCCATGAGCGGACCGGCGTCGGTCGATGCGAATACGTATAGATACTTGCCGCTGCGGTCGAACTGGGGGTCGACGACCTCACTGAGCCCATCGGTGACGCGTCGTGACTCGCCCTTCTCCACATCGTAGAGAAAGAGCGTGTTCACCAGCGACTGGGTGTTCACCGTATAGGCGAACCATCTGGAATCGGGTGACCAGGCGTGCGACATGAGGCTGAGTCCCGTAGGTCCGTAGACCTTGTTGCCGCCGATCCGCTTCGCCGCACCGCTCTTCAGATCGAGAATGAAGGTGCTCTGCGAATTGTCTTCATAGGCGATTCTCTCCCCGCTCGGAGCCCACGTCAGGTTCGAATAGAAGCCGTTGCCGGCGAGCTTGTATCTCCTGGCGGTACCGCGGCCATCCTGTGGCGCGACGACGAGCTGGTACTCGCCGCCGTCGTCCGAGACGTAGGCAATGCTGGCGCCGTCAGGCGACCAGGCCGGGGATCGCTCATGAACGCCCGTGGAATTCGTCAGGTTACGTGCGTCGCCCTTCTCCGCCGGCACTGTGATGATCTCTCCACGATACTCGAATGCCGCCCGTACGCCGGTCGGGGAAATCGTGACGTTTCGCACGTACTGCCCCCCCTTCACGTAGCGCGGCCGGGTCTCGCGCAGGTCCGTGGCAACTCCGATCGTCAGGCGTTCGGCGGCACCGCCGGCAGCGGGGTCGAACAGGTGCAGCCACCCGGCCTGCTCGTACAGAATCTTTCCGGATGCCGGGTCGACGCCCGCGCCGAGTACCGGGAAATCGGTGTGTGACGTGACGCGACGCACCTGCTTCGACGCCGGATCGTACGAGTAAAGGTTGAACTCGCCTTCGCGATCGGAACGGAAGTACACGGTGCCGCCGATCCACTGCGCGCCCACGTCGTTCGAGCGTCCATCCGGCTGAGGAATCTTCTCGATCGCGTGTGTGCCGACGTCGTAGATCCATGTCTCCGACGCACTTCCCCCGCGGTACTGTTTCCATTGAAGGAAGGCTGGTGCCAGCGGATTGTAGGCGATGTACTTGCCGTCCGGGGACCAACTCGCCGCGGAGGCGTTAGGAATGGGAAGTCGTGTAACCGCGCCGCCATCGACCGGGGCGGTGAACAGCTGCGTGTATCGGTTGGTGTACGACGCGCGCGGCGACGTGAACAGAACACTCCGGCCGTCCGGCGTGAACCCCTGCGCCATATCGTTGCCTGGGTGCCAGGTGAGACGTTTGGGCACGCCCCCGGTGGCGGCCACCACATAGACGTCGACGTTGCCATCGTAGTTGGCGCTGAAGGCGATCAGTGACCCGTCCCGCGAAAAGACCGGGTTCTGCTCGTCGCCGTTGGCGGTCGTCAGCCGTCGAACGTTCGAGCCGTCTACGTTGGCGGTCCAGAGGTCGCCGGCGTAGGCGAAAGCAATGCGGTTGCCGTTGATCGCAGGCTGGGCGAGGAGGCGCGTATCGGTCGTACTGGGCTGGGCGGCTGCTGCCGTCACAAGCGTGGCACTGGCCGCGAGCGCAAGCGCGCG
>DATKDD010000407.1:0-4416 GCA_035512875.1 Gemmatimonadaceae bacterium
GTGCGCGGTGGCGAATCGCAGTTGCTCTTTCCGGAGGGAAGGTTCTGGCGCGCGCCCGGCCTCCGACAGTTCCACATGGGTGCCTTTGCGGCGGCCGCGCAAAGCGGGCGACCGGTGCTGCCGGTGGCCTTGCGCGGCACCCGCTCGATGTTGCGCAGCGGCTCGTGGCTGCCGCGCCGCCATCCGGTCGAGGTGTTCATCGGCGCGCCGCTTTGGCCGAGAGGCAAGGGCTGGGCGGAGGCGCTGCGACTGCGCGACGCGGCGCGCGAGGCGATCCTCGAACGCTGCGGCGAGCCCGAGCTGTCTGCGGCCTGAGCGGGAATCATTCTTGCGCCGGTTCAAGGAACCTTGGGCGTCGATGAAATGTCGCAGCGCCATGCGCGTGAGCGAAGTGATGACGCGCGAAGTGCGCGTCTGCAATCCGGGGCAGAGCATCCGCGACTGCGCCAAGGCGATGGTCGCTTTCGATGTAGGGATACTGCCGGTCGCAGAGAACAACGCGCTCGTGGGGATGATCACGGATCGCGACATAGCGATTCGCGCTACCGCCGGCGGCAAGGGGCCTGATACTCCGGTTCGCGGGATCCTCAGCAGGGAAGTCTTGTACTGCTTCGAGGATCAGGAGCTGGAGCACGTCGCGAACAGCATGGGGATGGCCAGGGTCCGCAGGGTGCCGGTCCTGGCGCGCGACCATAGTGTGGTAGGCATCTTGTCGCTCGCCGACGTCGCGCGGTGCAGTCCCGGAATCGCAGCGCATGCGCTTCGGGCAGTATCCAAGCGCGGCGGTCCCCACTGCCAGAAGGCCTCTGCCCGTCAGGCAGCGTAGGCGGCCCCCGCCTTTACGGCTTGAAGGTCGTAACCCGCCCCCAGGTGCTTTTCGTTCCCCATATGCCGGCGCGCAAGCACTCGAGCTGGACGATCTGGCTATGGTCGACGAACAGGTTCACCTCCGCGCCGTAGTTCTTGATGTACCACTCGAAAACGTCCGGGTCCGCAGCCTCGAACATCACCGCTTGCAGCCCAAGCTCGTCGATGATCCGTGCGACCACGTCGGTTCGCCAGCTCTGCACCCCTTCGGTGATGCCTTCCGATTCGATCATGATGCGGTCGGCTCCGGCCTCCACGCAGCGCCGCGCCTGGGCGATGAGCCAGCGAACGTCACGCGTTCCCTCGACGGCCAGCTCAGCGGTTCTTGTCGCGCCTCCCGCGCCGAATTGGATGCCAAGCTCGGGCTTGGCCTTCAGGCCGGCCGCCTTTACCGCCTTGATGAGCGCCATGAGATCGTCAGTCGGCAGGGAGATGAACCCGGTCGATAGCTCGATCAGATCGAAGCCGAGCGCTTGTGCCTCTCCGATGTACCGAGCGACATCTTCGGGCCCGCCATGCGCGAGAACGTGCTCGATCCAGCCGCCGGTAGAGACATAAACATCGAACTTATGCGCCAGCTCGTTCAACTCCTGGACGCGCTTGCGCGGCATCAAGGCGAAAGAGCCTCCGGCGTATTTCACCCCGTCGACGTACTCGCCCACGTTTCCAGGATATCGGAGAGATGGCGGATCCCGACGACCGAGTAGTAGGGACCGCGAATCTCGGTCAGCCCGCGCCGCCGCGGCTTGGCTTCGCGCTGGTTGATCCGGACAAAGGCGAATGCTCTCGGTTCCAATTCGAGTCTGCCCTCCTCTACGGCTTGCGGCTAGGTGCGATCTCGTAACTCACTCTCGCCCGATTCCCGCGCGCAGTGCGCGCAACAGTACATCTTGCCGCGCGCTTCGAGGCCATGGCCGATGACGCGGCAGTCGCAATGGCTGCAGCGCGGGGCCAAGGCCTGGATAGCGCACTCGAAGCTGTCGAACGTATGAGCAGCGCCGCCGCCTACCGTCACGGACAGGGTTTTATCGTAATCGTTTCCGCAAACCTCACAGCGTGCCATGGCGTCCTCGATTCGTTGTGTGATCCGCCTTTTCCGTAAGCAGAACGCGTCAGCGCGCGATCGTATTGGTGCGCTTGATCTTGTTCTGTAGCTGAATGATCCCGTACAGGAGCTGCTCCGCAGTGGGCGGGCAGCCCGGGACGTAGATGTCCACCGGCACGATGCGGTCGCAGCCGCGCACCACCGAGTAGGAATAGTGGTAGTAGCCGCCGCCGTTGGCGCACGAGCCCATCGAGATCACCCAGCGCGGCTCGGCCATCTGGTCGTAGACCTTGCGCAGCGCCGGCGCCATCTTGTTGCACAGCGTCCCGGACACGATCATGAGATCCGACTGCCTGGGGCTCGCGCGGAACACGAGCCCGAAGCGGTCGAGGTCATAGCGGGAGGCCGCAGCGTGCATCATCTCCACCGCGCAGCAGGCAAGCCCGAAGCTCATCGGCCACATCGATCCGGTGCGCGTCCAGTTGAGCACCGTGTCGAGCTTCTCGGTGACGAAGCCTTGTTTGAGAACGCCTTCGATTGCCATGACCAAACCCCTACGAGGATCGTGCCAAAGTTAGCGGCACGCCCGATCCGCATATGACCCTGCTGCAACCTCAATGTTCAATTTCAGCGGCCAGGGGCTGCGTGCTCGCGGATCATGACGTCGCGGAACCAAATAGAACCGTTTTGGGCCTAATTAAATGAGGAAAAGACAATGCTGAGAATGAGCAAATTGGCCGATTACGGTACCGTCGTCATGGCGGCGATGGCGCGCGCGCCCGACCACATTCACAGTGCGGCCAATGTGGCCGAGCAGACAGGGCTCGCGCTGCCGACGGCAAGCAAGGTTCTCAAGGCGCTGGCGCGCGGCAGCTTGCTGGTATCCGTTCGCGGCGCCAAGGGCGGATACCTCCTTGCGCGTACGCCGCGCGAGATATCGATTGCGCAGGTCATCGGCGCGATGGAAGGCCCTATCGGCGTGACGGAATGCAGCAGCGTTCCCGGGCTGTGCTTGCAGGAAGCGGGCTGCGCCGTGCGCACCAATTGGCAGAGGATCAATCACATGGTGATTCGAGCGCTGGAGCAGATCACGCTCGAGCAGATGACCCAGCCGATCCGTAAGACGGTGGAGATCAGCATGATCAAGGCCCCGGCAATCCGCAAACGCCTGCAACAGCCCGGCGTGAACCGGCCGCCGGCGGGAGCGCAACCATGACCGCCACCGCGAGCGGACTCGATAAGCTGCTCAGGCAGGACTACAAGCACGGCTTCGAGACCAATCTGGAAGCCGACAGCCTGCCGCGCGGCTTGGACGAAGACATCGTCCGCGCGCTCTCGGCCAAGAAGCGCGAGCCGCAATTCATGCTCGAATGGCGCCTCAAGGCGTTCCGGCACTGGCTCACCATGGCCGAACCCGCCTGGGCGAGCGTGCGCCATCCGCCGATCGACTATCAGGACATCATCTACTACTCCGCGCCCAGGTCCGGACAAGACCGGCCGAAGAGCCTCGAGGAGGTCGATCCGGAGCTGCTCAGGATGTACGAGAAGCTGGGCGTTCCGCTGCAAGAACGCGAGAGGCTCGCCGGGGTGGCCGTGGATGCGGTCTTCGACAGCGTTTCCGTCGGCACCACCTTCAAGGCCAAGCTCGCCGAGCAGGGGATCATTTTCTGCCCGTTCTCCGAGGCGGTGCAGGAGCACCCCGGCCTGGTGCAGAAATACCTCGGCTCCGTGGTGCCGTACTCCGACAACTTCTACGCCGCGCTCAACTCGGCGGTGTTCTCCGACGGGTCGTTTTGCTACATCCCGCGCGGCGTGCGCTGCCCGATGGAGCTGTCGACCTATTTCCGCATCAACGCGAGGGATACGGGGCAGTTCGAGCGCACGCTGATCATTGCCGACGAGGGCGCATATGTAAGCTATCTGGAAGGCTGCACCGCCCCCATGCGCGACGAGAATCAGCTGCACGCGGCGGTGGTCGAGCTGGTCGCGCTCGACAACGCCCGCATCAAGTATTCGACGGTCCAGAACTGGTATCCCGGCGACAAGGAAGGCAAGGGCGGCATCTACAACTTCGTGACCAAGCGCGGCCACTGCAAGGGGAAGAACTCCCGGATCACCTGGACCCAGGTCGAGACCGGCTCGGCGATCACCTGGAAGTACCCGAGCTGCATCCTCCAGGGCGAGAACTCGACCGGCGAGTTCTACTCCGTCGCCGTCACGAACAACTACCAGCAGGCCGACACCGGGACCAAGATGATCCACGTCGGCAAGAACACGCGGTCGACGATCATCTCCAAGGGCATCTCCGCCGGCCACGGCCAGAACACCTACCGCGGCGCGGTGAAGATCCTCTCGGGCGCCCAGAACGCGCGCAACTACTCGCAGTGCGACAGCCTCCTGCTGGGCGACCTCTGCGGCGCCCACACGTTCCCGTACCTGGACGTGCAGAACCCGACCGCCCAGGTGGAGCACGAGGCCTCGACGTCCAAGATCGGCGAGGACCA